>JADGOP010000095.1 GCA_017882935.1 Actinomycetota bacterium | reverse complement strand
GGCATGTCGATGCCCGACTCGATGATGGTGGTGCACACCAGCACGTCGAACTGCTCGTCCCAGAAGTCGAGCACCACCTGCTCGAGGGTGCCTTCGTCCATCTGCCCGTGCGCCACCGCGATGCGGGCCTCGGGCACCAGCTCCCGCAGCCGCATGGCGACCTCCTCGATGTCGCGGACGCGGTTGTGCACGAAGAAGACCTGGCCCTCGCGCAGCAGCTCGCGACGGATCGACTCGCCGACGGCCCGCTCGTCGTACTCGCCGACGTAGGTGAGGATGGGCTGCCGCTCGGCCGGCGCGGTCTGCAGCAGCGAGAGGTCGCGGATGCCCGTGAGGCTCATCTCGAGGGTGCGCGGGATGGGCGTGGCCGTGAGCGTGAGCACGTCGACGTTGGTCTGGAGCGCCTTGATCGACTCCTTGTGGCTCACGCCGAAGCGCTGCTCCTCGTCGACGACGAGCAGGCCCAGGTCCTTGAACTTCACGCCTTCCGCCAGCAGCCGGTGCGTGCCGATGACGCAGTCGACCTCGCCGCCGGCGAGGCCCTGCACCACCTTGCGGGCCTGCGCCGAGGTGAGGAAGCGGCTCAGCACCTCGACGCGGATCGGGTAGCCGGCGAAGCGGTCGGCGAAGGTGGCGTAGTGCTGCTGCGCGAGCAGCGTGGTGGGCACCAGCACCGCCGTCTGCTTGCCGTCCTGCAGCGCCTTGAACACCGCGCGCAGGGCCACCTCGGTCTTGCCGAACCCGACGTCGCCGCACACCAGCCGGTCCATCGGGGCCGCGGCCTCCATGTCGGCCTTGACCTCGGTGATGGCCTTGGCCTGGTCGGGCGTCTCCTGGAAGGGGAAGGCGTCCTCGAGCTCGTGCTGCCAGGGCGTGTCGGGGGCGAAGGCGTGGCCCTGGGCGTTGAGGCGCGACTGGTACAGCACCACCAGCTCCTGGGCGATCTGGTCGATCTCGGCGCGCACCTTGGCCTTGGTGCGCTGGAAGTCGCCGCCACCCAGCTTGTTGAGCGAGGGGTTGTCGCCACCGCTGTAGGGCCGCACCGCGTCGACCTGGTCGGACGGCACGTAGAGCTTGTCGTTGCCGCGGTACTCGAGCAGCAGGTAGTCACGCTCGACGCCGCCCATGGTGCGCTTGACCATGCCGCCGTAGCGGGCGACGCCGTGCTGGTGGTGCACCACGTGATCGCCGGACTTGAGGTCGTCGAAGAAGCGCTGCGCGTCGCGCCGGCGCGGCCGCGCCCGGCGGTGCGAGCGGCGCCGCCCCGTGAGGTCGGCCTCGGAAAGCACGGCCAGCTTCACGCCCGGCAGCACGCAGCCCCGCTCGAGAGGGCCGACCACGACCTCGGGCTCCATGCCGTGGTCGACGAGCAGGTCGCGCACGCGCTGGGTGGACCCCTGGGTGTCGGCGGCCACCACCAGGCGGTACCCGTCGCGCAACAGGTCGTGGAGCTGCTTCACGAACCCGGCGCCGTCGCCGGAGACGGGGTTCCAGCCCACGGCCATGACCGTGGCGACGTCGGGCCCCTCGGGCGCAACCGTGACGGTGAGCACCGGCGCCAGCGTGGCCGCGAGCAGCCGCTCGAACGGCACGTGCAGGTGCGGGAACGACGCGGGCGCGCCGCCGGCGTCGACCTCGGCTCCCGCCTCGGTGCCGGCTCCCGGTGCCACGCCCCAGGTGCGGGCCAGCGCCTTGGCCAGGTCGTCCTCCTCGGCGAGGATGTCGGCGGCGCGGTCGCGGAGGCGGCGGGGCTCGAGCACCACCACCTGCGCGTCGGGGTCGAGCAGGTCGAACACCACGGTGCCGTCAGTGTCGTCAGTGTCGACCAACCACGGCAGCCACGACTCCATGCCGTCGAACACCTGGCCCTCGGCGAGCCGCTCCCACTGCTCGCGACCCCAGGGCTCGCTCGCCACCAGCGCCTCGGCCCGGGCGCGGACGTCGGGGGTCGAGGCCAGCTCCCGGCACGGGAACACGACGAGCTCGGCGACCTCGTCGGTGGAGCGCTGGTCGTTGACGCTGAACTCCGCCAGGCGGTCGACCTCGTCGCCCCACAGGTCGATGCGCACCGGAGCGTCGGCGGTGGCCGGGAACACGTCGACGATCGAGCCGCGCACCGCCACCTCACCGCGGTGCTCGACCTGCTCCTCGCGCCGGTACCCGGCGTGCACCAGCCAGGCCACCAGCTCTTCGCGGTCTCGCTGCTCACCCTTGGCGACGACGAGCGGCTGCACGTCGGAGGCACCCGGGCCGAGCCGCTGGGCCAGCGCCCGGATCGGCGCCACCACCACCGCCGGCACCCGCCCGGCATCGCCGTCGGCGGTGCCCCGGAGGCGCCACAGCGTGCGGAGGCGGCGGCCCATGGTCTCGATGCCAGGGCTGACGCGCTCGAACGGCAACGTCTCCCACGCGGGGAACAGCTCCACCGCGTCGCGGCCGAGGAAGGCGGCGAGGTCGTGCGACAGCCGCTCGGCGTCGGCCGACGTGGGCACCGCCACGACCATCGGGCGGCGCTGCGAGCGGTGCACCAGACCGGCCAGCACCAGCGCCCGGGCCGCGTCGGGCACGGCCAGGACGGCGTGCGCGCGTCCGGTGACCGCCATGAGGCCGGGCTCTTCGCGCAGCAGTGGGGGGAGGTCGGTGAGGGCCATGGCTCGGATCTGGTGGGAGGAAGCGATGCGCGGAGGCGCGGGCGAACGTCACGCCCGGCGTGATCGGGGGCGTGACGAGGGTCCTGTCAGGCTACCGGCCACAGGGCGCCATGCCCGGGTGAGGCGTGCCAGAGTGGTGGCTCGCGGCCCGCGCCGCCGACAGCACCGCACTCCTCCGGAGGCAGGCATGGTCAAACGTTCGCTGCAGCTGTTCAAGGCCACGTGGGGCGTGTTGAGGGTCGACAAGACCCTGGCCCTCTTCCCCGTGCTCTCGGCCCTCGCCACGCTCGTGGTGATCGCCTCGTTCGCCCTGCCGGTGTGGGCCACCCGCTCCACCGACGCCGCCGGGCACGCCTCGGTCAGCGTGCCCGGCTGGCTGCTGATCGGCATCGGCTACCTGGTGCTCAGCTACCTCACCATCTTCTTCAACGCCGGCCTCGTCATCGCCGCCAACGAGCGGCTCACGGGCACCGGCCCCGGCACGCTCGTCAGCGGCTTCCGGGGCGCCGCCGCCAAGGCGGGGGCCATCGCCCCCTGGGCCCTCGTGAGCGCCACGGTCTCGGTGGTGCTGCGCCAGCTCGAGCAGCGCGCCGGCATCGTCGGCCGGCTCGTCATCGGCCTGGTGGGCATCGCCTGGGCGCTCGTCACCTACCTGGTGGTCCCCATCCTCGTGCTCGAGGGCGTGGGCACCATCGACGCGATCAAGCGCTCGGCGGCGATGTTCAAGCGGACCTGGGGCGAGAACATGGTGGGCAACCTCGGCCTCGGCCTGGTCACCTTCCTCGCCATGCTCGTCGGCCTCGCGTTCATCGGCGGTGGCGCGGCGCTCGGTGCCGCCGCCGACAACGCGGTGGTGGCCGCCCCCTTCGTGGTGGTCGGCATCGTCTGGGTCGCGGTCGTGATCGCCGGCTCCGCGGCCCTCAGCGGCATCTACCGGGTGGCCCTCTACCGCTACGCGGCCGACGGCGTGACGCCTGCGGCCTTCGGCGACATCGACCTCGCCCAGGCCTTCCGGCCGCGCCGCACCTCGCGGGGCACCGGCGGCACCGGCGGCTTCGCCGGCTGACCCGAGGAGGTCGACCCGCAGGTGTGGCTTCCCTGGCAGGACGCAGCCATCGCCGCCGTCGTGCTGGTCGCGGCGCTGCTGGCCACGCGCACGTGGGCGGGCCGCGCCGCCGACGCGTCGCGCGCGACCGCCCGCGAGGTCAGCGTCGTGCTGGTCCTGTACGCGATCTGGCAGTGCGTGCACGGCCTGGCGGTCACTCACACGGCCGGGGCGCAGCGGCACGCCACCTGGGTCTGGCACGTCGAGCAGCGCCTGCACCTGCCGAGCGAGCTGGCCGTGCAGCGCCAGGCCCTGCACCACCGGCTCGTGGTGGAGCTCCTCAACGGCTACTACGCCATCGTGCACGTGCCCGCCCTGGGCATCCTGCTGGTGTGGCTCTTCTTCCGCCACCGCGATCGGTACCCGCCGGTCCGCAACGTCCTCGCCGTGCTCACCGGGGCCTGCCTCGTCATCCAGACCATCCCGGTGGCGCCGCCTCGCTTCCGGCCCGACCTGGGCTTCGTCGACACGGGGCTGCTCTACCGCCAGTCCGTCTACGGCACCGGCGGCTCCGGCATCTCGAACCAGCTCGCGGCGATGCCCTCGGTGCACGTGGCCTGGGCGGTGCTCGTGGCTGTCGCCGTGGTGGGGATCAGCCGGAGCCGGTGGCGCTGGCTGGTGCTCGCCCACCCGGTGCTCACCGTGTGGGCGGTGGTGGCCACCGGCAACCACTGGTGGCTCGACGGCATCGTGTCGGTCGGGCTCCTGCTCGCCGCCATGGGTGGGCAGGCGCTGGTGGCGGGCGGCTGGCGCCGGTGGGTGCCGGCGCGGCCCCCGCTCCTACTCGGGGCGGGTGGTGTTGAACCGGTTCATGGCCGTGTCGAAGCCGTCGGCGAGGATCGCCTCGACGGCGTCGGCGGCCTCCGCGATCGCCACGTCGAGCTCGACCCGCTGGGCCTTGGTCATGCGGCGCAGCACGTGGTCGGCGCCCTGCTGCCGGCCGGGCGGCTTGCCCACGCCGATGCGGACGCGGGCGAAGTCGTCGGTGTGCAGGTGGGCCTTGATCGACTTGAGCCCGTTGTGCCCGGCCAGCCCGCCACCGAGCTTGAGCTTCACCCGGCCGAGCGGCAGGTCGAGCTCGTCGTGCACCACCACCAACCGCTGCGGGTCGTCGATGCCGTAGCGCCGCACCAGCGGGCCCACCGACAGGCCTGAGTCGTTCATGTAGGTCTGGGGGAACGCCAGCGCGACCCGGTGGGCGCCGATGCGCACCTCGGCCGCCAGCGCCCGCTCCTTGCCCAGCTTCAGCCGGCCGCCGTGGCGCGCGGCGAGCAGGTCGACCACGTCGGCCCCGGCGTTGTGGCGCGAGTGCGCGTACTCGGCTCCGGGGTTGCCGAGGCCGACGACCAGGAGGTCGGCGGGGGTGCCGCGGCGCGCCGGGGCGTCACGGTCGGAGCGGCCGAACGGTGCCACAGCACAGGACCGGCGCAGCTCCGGACCGGGCGCAGGGCCCGACCCGGTGCTGCTGCAGGTCAGCTCTCGGGGGAGGCCTCGTCGGCGGCCTCGGCGGCCTCGCCGCCCTCGCCCTCGACCTCGCCCTCACCCTCGACCTCGCCCTCGATGCCGGCGCGGGTGATGGACGTGCCGACCACGGTCTCCTCGGCGTCGACGTCGGTGGTGACGCCGGCCGGGAGGTGCAGGTCGCCGACCCGCACCGAGTCGCCGAGGCGCAGGTCGGAGATGTCGATCGAGATCTCGTTGGGGATGGCGTTGGGCTTGGCGTTGACCGTGAGGCTGAACAGCAGGTGCTCGACGATGCCGTCCTCGCGGGCCAGCTCGACGGCCTCGCCCACGAGCACCACGGGCACGTCGATGCTGAGCTCCTCGTCGCGGCTGATGAGCAGGAAGTCGACGTGGGAGACGGTGTGCTGGATGGGGTTCCGCTGCACCTCCTTGACGATGGCGAGGTGCGTCTCGCCGTCGACCACGAGCGACAGCAGGGCGTTCATGCCGGCCTCACCGCTGAGCGCGGTCCGCAGCTCGCGCCAGACGACCGAGACCGAGGTGGGGTCGGAGCCGTGGCCGTAGACGACGCCCGGGATCTTGCCCTGGGCACGCAGGCGGCCAGAGGGACGGGAACCGGTGGTGCGGCCGGTTTCGGCCACGAGGGTGATCTCAGCCATTGGAGACTCCTACTTCAGAGATCGCGCCGGAGCGCAGATGGGGGATGAACGGCCGGTCACCCTACGCCCCGCCCCCCGGATCCCCGAAAACGACGGGGTCACCCGTCGAGGCTGTGCAGGGCGAGGATGGCCAGCGCCGCGAGTGTCTGGTCGAGCTGCATCGTGCCCAGGTGGGATGACTTGGCGTCGGCCTCGTGGGTGCGCCCCCTGACCGACAGGGTGCCCGGCAGGTAGTACGCCTCGTAGGGACCGCTCTCGATGCAGTGCACCGCGAACTCGGTCGGGTTCCGCTGCATCGCCTGGGCACCGGCCTTGGTGTGCTGGGTCTCGAACTTCGCCTTGAGGCGCGTGAACCCGCTGTCGGGCGAGTCCAGGTCGAACAGCTGCACGGAGGCCCGGTTGCCGTTCGTCAGCTCGATCGTCCAGCCGTCCTTGCGGTGTGCACTGGTGACCTCGGCGATCTTCGCCTGGATCTCCGCGACCTGCTCATCGGTGAGGCCTTCGGCGCGGAGCCGCGCGATCCGGGCTTCGTTCTGTCCGGCGATCACCTCGCCGGGCGGGAGGCTCGGGTCGCCCACACCGGCATCGCGCATCCCGCTGCGGAACTTGTCGGCGATGAGGCTGCTCGTCTCGGGGCCCAACGCGTCGAGCGGCCGGACCTCTCGGACGTCGAGCCCGGCATAGGCGCCGACAGCCTCGATCGGTACCGCGCCGAGCCCGCCGACCGCCGCCGTGCCCGGAGGCAGCGCCGCGAGGTCGGCCGGTCCGGGGTGGGCCCGCATGTCGCGAGCCACCTCGAGTCGACGGTTGAACGTGTCCTTGATCTTGTCGAACACCCCGATACCTCCTGTTGGCGCTGAGGCAGGGTACCGGTGCAGCCGGGCCTGCGGGCGGTGCGCGGCCGGTGGTCGCTGACGTCAGTGATCCCCGGCCTGCTTCACGGCGGTCCGAGCCACCGCCTCGACAGCCTGATCACGCTGCAGGTCAGTGCGGCCCGGAAGCGTCGCCATGACCATCAACACCTGCGCACCGACCCGTGCGACGAGCCCGCCGCCCATCGGTGCCCGGTAGGCCTCGTCGCCGACGCCCGCAACCGGTGCCGCAACCGTTCGGGGCAGGCTCCGGAACTCCTCGAACTCCTCTGGTCGCAGCCACGAGGCCATGACCCGCCCCCCGTCCCGCGCGACGAAGGTGGCCGACGCCCCCGCGACCGCCAGCGGGTAGGCGAGCGCCGTCGGCACGAGGTCCACCGGGAAGCCGAGCGCGGCGGTCACCGCCCCGGCGTCGGGCAGCGGAGGTGGGACGGCGCCGACCGCGCCACCCGTGGGTGTCGTGACTGCGGTCGCCACGGGGACGGTGGACTGGTCTTCGTGGACCGTCGCGAGGTCAGCCACATGGTGGAGCCACGGCGAGACCCGGGCCCTCACGGTCGCGCCCTGACGGACGGCGGGCGCCGACGGGAGGCGCCAGGCGCGGATGTGGTCGGAAGAGCCGTCGTCGACGGCCAGGTGCCAGCGCGGGCGTTGCTCGTCGCCGTGCTGGCGGAGCCGCAGGACCCGCCCCTCGACGTCGCGGCGGCGACGCACGAGATCTGCGGCACCACCCACGAGCAGGCAGGCGCCGTACAACGCCACGAGCACGCCGAGCAGCACGACGGCAGCCAGCCCGACGCCGACCGCTGCCCGGACCCCGGCGGGAGTCCTGTGGTCACGGGCGGTGTCACCGATGGCGCGGAGCAGCCCGTCGGCGACCGACACCGCACCCGGGGCCACGAGCACACCGGCAGCCGTCACGAGCACGCCCACCAGCGCGACGAGCACGGGCCGGCGACCGTATCCGGGAGGGAGACGGAGCGGGTAACGGATCTTGACGCCCCGCCAATGCCCTCCGACCGGGCTCCAGGCATGACGTTCGCTCTCGGCGCCGAGCGGGAGCGTGTCGACCGCTGCACGGG
>JADGOP010000094.1 GCA_017882935.1 Actinomycetota bacterium | reverse complement strand
GTCGTGCACGGCGCCCTGCAGGCAGGGTCTCGGGCGCGGGCCGCGGCTCGGGCCTCCCGCGCCACACGACCAGACCCCAGAAGGCGAGGAACAGGATCACGCCGATGGTCACGTTCGGGCCGAGACCCCAGCCGGCCGGCGTGACGAAGCCCTCGACCACGCCGCACGGGATCAGCAGCATCGCGGTGCCGAACGCCATCTCCACCGCGGCGCGCCCCTCGACCACGAGGGCGTCGACGCGCCGTCGGTGACCCGGCCGCAGGAGCGCGCCGGCCATGCGGAAGCCTGCGGCCCCGGCCACGGTGAACAGCGACATCTCGAGGAGGCCGTGCGGCACGATGAGCTGGAAGAAGGCCGACCCGTTGCCGTTGGCCAGCTCCACACCGCCCAACAGCCCGAGCATGAGGCCGTTGAGCACCAGCACCCAGCCGGTGAGCAGACCGAGCGTGAGGCCGCCGGCGAAGGCCACGAACGCGACCTGCATGTTGTTGGTGAAGATCTGGGCCGCGAAGCCGGTGCTGGCGTCGGCCCCGAAGTGCTTGTCGGGATCGGGAGAGCTCTGCCCCGCGGCGTGCGCGAACTGCGGGATCACGCGGACCGCCTGCACCGGGGCATGGTGCGCCCAGAGGCCGGCGCCGAGCGTCGCCACAACGACCAGGCCGATGGCCAGCCACAGGGGGACGGGTCGCTCCCGCACGCGCCTCCAGTACCCGCGGTGGACGAACCACCAGATCCCCTCGCGGTCGACCACGCTGCCGTAGACGAGCGTGTGGGCCCGTGCCACGAGCGCCGCGAGGTTGCGCGTGACCGGGTCGCCGGGGAAGCGGCGCCGGGCGTAGGCGAGGTCGGCGGCGGCGGACCGGTACAGCCGGCCCGCGTCGAGCATGGCCGACGCGCCGATCTGCCCGGGCCGGCCCCCGGCCGCGCCGACGAGGTCGTGCAGTCGCGTCCAGTCGTCCTGGCGGCTCGCGGCGAACTGCTGGAGGTTCAGGGCAACGGCTCCTCGACGGCGACGCCCGACGCTACCGTCGCTCGCGATGGAGTTGCAGGACCAGCTCACGATCGCCACGCCCGAGGGTGTCGGCCTCACGGTGGTGCTCGCCGATGTGGGGTCGCGCGGGGTCGCGTACGCCATCGACATCGCCATCCAGTTCGTGTTCGACCTGGTGCTGTTCCTGGGCCTCGGGATCGCCGGCGCGCCCAGCGGCCTGGTGCTGGCGATCTTCGTGGTGGCGGTCTTCCTGATGCTGTTCGGCTACTTCACGCTCTTCGAGGCCTTCGACGACGGTCGGACCCCGGGCAAGCGCCTGATCGGGCTGCGCGTCCTCAGCGCCGATGCCCGGCCGATGACGTTCTGGCGGTCGCTGGTGCGCAACCTGCTGCGCCTCATCGACGCGCTCCCCACGGTCTACCTGGTCGGCATCACGTCGGTGCTCGCCACCAGCAAGAACCAACGCCTCGGCGACCTGGCGGCCGACACCATCGTGGTACGGGTCCCGCGTGGCCGTGGCAGGCAGGACGTTCCCGACGTCGGGGGCAACGCCTCACCGGCCGCATGGGCCGCGGCCGCAGCAGCCGTGCCGGTGGCGGTCCCGCCCGAGGTCGCCACCTGGGACCTGTCGCGGGTCACCGGCGACGACGTGAACGCGGTGCGCACCTTCCTCGAGCGGCGCGACACCTTGCGCCCCGACATCCGCCAGCAGCTGGCCCTCGACTTCGCGAACCGCCTGCGCCCCCGCGTCGTGGGGCCGCCCGACACCGAGGGGCCCGAACGGTTCCTGGAGTGGATCGTGTACGCGAAGCAGTCGCGCGCCTGAAGCGACCCGAGCCGCTGCCCGGGTCAGTCGAGCGCGGCGAGGAGCCGGCGCGCCGCGGCCACCGGGGCGACGGTGCCGGCGTCGACCTCGGCCTCGATGCCCGGGACCAGGTCGGCGACACGGGGATCGGTCCGGATGCGCTCCATCAGCGCGTCGGTGACCTCGCTCCAGAGCCAGGCGCGCCGCTGACGGGCGCGGAGGCGGTCGAGGTCGCCCGCCTCCGCCAGCGCGGCGTGGTCGGCCGCCAGCTGCTCCCAGACCTCGTCGATGCCCGAGCCCTCGGTGGACGACACCAGCAGCGCGTGCGGCTCGATCGACCGGTGGGGGCGCCGCAGCAGCTGGAGCGCCCGCCGGTGGTCGGCGCAGGCGTTGCGTGCGGACGCGATCAGGTCGCCGTCGGCCTTGGTGACCACCACCAGGTCGGCCAGCTCCATGATCCCGCGCTTGATGCCCTGGAGCTCGTCGCCGCCGCCCGGGGACACCAGCAGCACGAAGAGGTCGACCATGTCGGCCACCGCGAGCTCCGACTGCCCGACGCCGACCGTCTCGACGAGCACCACGTCGAAGCCGGCCGCCTCGCACAGCAGCAGGGCCTCCCGAGTGCGTCGGGCGACGCCACCCAGCGTGCCGCCGCTCGGCGTCGGGCGGATGAACGCGTGCGGGTCGCGGGCCAGCTCCTCCATGCGCGTCTTGTCGCCGAGGATCGAGCCACCCGACCGCTTGCTCGACGGGTCGACCGCCAGCACCGCCACCCGGTAGCCGGCCGCGGTGAGGTGGAGCCCGAACGACTCGATGAAGGTCGACTTGCCCACGCCGGGCGGGCCGCTGATGCCCAGGCGGACGCTGCCACCCGTGGCGGGCAGGACCGCGGCGATCAGCTCGTCGGCCTGCTCCCGGTGATCCGGGCGGCTCGACTCGACGAGCGTGATGGCCCGGGCGAGTGCCCGCCGGTCGCCCTGCTCGATGCCGGCGATCAGGTCGGCGACGGCGGGATCGGGGTCAGGGCCGCTGGACGCCATGGCGGGCGAGTGTAGGGCCGTCCACCGGCTCCTCCCGCGGCCCCGCCTCGCAACGTGCGACCGCGAGCAGTCCCGCCACCGTCCCCACCACCGCGAGCGCGGCGACGAGACCGAGCGGCGTGGCCACCTGCCGGAGCCCGTCGAGCAGCACCGGCCGACGTCGCCAGGCCAGGTGCTGGAGGCAGCGGTAGTACCCGGGTGGATCGACCTCGATCGGCCGGCGCACACACGGGGCCGCGGGTCGGAAGAAGCGCCGCAGCACGGGCTGCGGGTCCAGGAACGCCAGCTGGGTCACCCCGGCCACGGCGATGACGGCCCCGGCGAGCCAGATGCCGCGACCGCGGAGCAGGCGTCCGAGCAGCTGCGCTCCACCCGTGCCGGCGAAGGCCACCGCGAGCACGAGCAGCGGTGGGATCAGCGGCAGCGCGAGGCGTGGTCCCCAGCCGATCCAGCCGAACGGCGAGTACCACAGGGCCAGTCCGGCCAGCTCTGCCGCGAGCACACCGAGGACGGCCCACGGCGCCACGCTGCGCCAGCCCCCGGCGCGGCGCGGTCGCGGCCAGGCGCACGCGGCGATGGCCAGCACGGCCACCGCGGCCGGCCAGAACCAGAGCAGCCCGCCATTCGGCGACACGAGCAGTGCGCCGAACATGCGGGACTCGATCGAGAGGCCGGGCGGACCGTAGGGCGCCTGGAGGTAGGTCGTGTTGCGCAGCGAGTCGAAGCGGAACACGTTGAAGCCCACGTTCGCGAGCGAGCCGGCCAGCGCCCCGAGCAGCACCGGGCCGGCGACGCGCGGCAGCTTCGCCCGGGTGCGCTCGGGCGCCGGCCTGGCGAGGAAGGCGAGCGCACCCAGCGCCAAGACGAACGGCGGGTTGGTCTCCTTGGCGACGCACGCGAAGAGCACGAGCACGGCGAGCGCCACCGGCGGCCAGCCCTCGAGGACCGCGGTCACGAACGCGAGCAGCAGCGCGACGGCGAGCACTTCGGCGAACGGGACGGTGCTGTACCAGAGCAGCGGGCTGACGATCAGGCTGAGGGCGAGGACCGGGCCCCACGCCGCCAGCCCCGGACCCAGCCGCCGGGCCAGCCGCCACACGAGCGCCACCGCGGCCAGGAGTGCCGCGAAGTCGAGCAGGATCAGGGCCCGCAACGTCGGCAGCGCGCCCATGCCGAGCGCCCGCAGCGGGACCGCGAGCACGTACTGCAGCAGGGGGAACTGGCCGACGGCGCCCCGGCGGAAGCCGGTGGCGCCACGCCCCCCGATCAGGCCGTCGGGCCTGCGGTCGCACCAGGTGTACTGGCCATGCCGGAGGCAGTCGACGACGTGCTGCGCGCCGATGACCACGCCGTGCGAGTCACCGACCAGCAGCGGGCGGGCCGCGGCGCGCCAGCCCACGATCCCGAGGAGCAGCGCCGGCGGCAGCAGCCACCACCACCGCCCGCTCCGGGTCGAGGTCAACGGCTCGGGACGCCTGCCCGAGCCGCTGGGAGCCATGGCGGCGAGTGTAGGGCCGTCCACCGGCTCGCTTCGCGGCCCGACCTCAACGCAGGCGGGCCTGTTCTCGAGTCCCTCGACCCGCTTCGGAACGGGCCAGCGACAGGAGGCCGATGACCGTGCCGCACACTGCGACCGCGGCCACCGCGCCCAGTGGGGTGGCCACCGTGTGCAGCCCGTCGAGCAGGATCGGGATCCGCCCGCCGGTGACCCACTCGTGGCAGAACTGGGCGCGGGACGCGTACCCCGGTGGAGTCGGTGGTCGGCAGTAGGTGCGGTGCAGGAAGTACCGGTGCAGGATCGGCGCCGCCCGCAGCCACCCGATCTGCGGAAGCCCCCCTGCCACGATCAGAAGGCCGACCGGCCAGACCCACGCGCTGCGCACCAGTCGGCTGACCACGGCTTCTCCCCGGGCACCGACGACCACAGCTGCGAGGACCACGAGCGGCACCACCAGGGGGAGGCTGAGCCTCGGGCCCCAGGCGATCCCGCCGAACGGCGTGTTCCAGACCGCCAACCCGATCTGGTTCGCAACGAGGAGCGCGGGTACGCCGAGAGGCACCAGGGCTCGCCAGCCCCGGGGCCAGGGGTGTCTCGCCGCAGCCACGAGCCCGACCAGCATGACGACGATGGCCGCCGGCCAGAACCACAGCAGGCCGAAGTCCGGGTGGATGGCCAGCGACCTCAGGTTGCTGATGGTCCGGCCGAGCGTGATCTTCGGGGCAAGGCTCGTGTAGGTGTAGTTCGAGAGCGATCTGTATCGGAAGACGTTGAAGGCGGCGTTGAGCGACGTTCCGACAACGAGCCCGATGACGACGGGAATGGCCACCGGTCGCAGCGTCCCAACGTGCCCAGACTCCTGGTCGTCGCCGAGCATGGGCAGCGACAGCACGGCAAGCACGACAAGCCCCAGCACGAACGGCGGGCTGGTCTCCTTCGAGAGGCATGCGGCCGTGACGGCGGCGACGAGTGCCCATCGTGGCCATTTGGCGAGCACCGCGTACACGGGCAGGAGAAGCAGCGCGCCGGCGAGGACTTCGCCGTACGCGACGGTCGAGTACCACAGGAGCGGGCTGATCACGAGAGCGAGGACCAGCACCGGCGCCCACACGTCGAGCCCGAGACGCCGGGCGATGCGCCAGGCGAGCACGAGGCTCAGCAGCAGTGCTGCGAAGTCGATGAGGATCAAGGTGTGCAGGGTCGAGTCCACGCCGAACCCGACGGCGCGCATCGGTACCGCGATCAGGTACTGCATCAGGGGGAACGGGCTGATGTTGCCCAGTCGATAGGCACCGTCGATCCGGCCCCCGAAGTGGCCGTCGGGTCGGCGGTCACATCCGGTGAACTGGCGCTTGAGGCAGGGCACGACGTTGGCGCTCTGGATGACGAGCCCATGTGAGTCACCGAGGTACTGGGGTCGTGCCGCCGCGGACCACAGCACGATGCCGAGCAGGACGGCGAGTGGGGTCAGGAGGAGCGCCGTGCGCGCACGCGAGCGCCCGAGCGCCCGGGTGGCGTCGGGGCCTGTGGGCCCGGGCGTCGCCCCCAGCTGCTGCGCCGGCTCAGTCGATCGGCTGATGGCGCGAGCCGAGGAGGGCGAGCACCTTGGCGGCCGCCTCCGGGATGTTCGTGCCCGGACCGAAGACCGCGGCGACGCCCGCCTCCTCGAGGAACGGGTAGTCCTGCGGGGGGATGACGCCGCCGCAGACCACCAGCACGTTGCCGGCGCCGGCCTTGCGGAGCTCGTCGATGAGTTGGGGGACCAGGGTCTTGTGGCCCGCGGCCTGGCTGGACACGCCCACGACGTGCACGTCGTTCTCGACCGCGTCGCGGGCCACCTCGGCCGGGGTCTGGAACAGCGGGCCCACGTCGACGTCGAAGCCGATGTCGGCGAATGCAGTGGCGATGACCTTGGCGCCGCGGTCGTGGCCGTCCTGCCCCATCTTCACCACGAGCATGCGGGGGCGGCGACCTTCGGCGGCCGCGAAGGCCTCCACGTCGTGCTGGATGGCCTCGTAGCCCTCGTCGCCCTCGTAGGCGGAGCCGTACACGCCGGAGATGCTACGGATCTCGGCACGGTGGCGACCGAACACCGCCTCCATCGCGTCGGAGATCTCGCCCACGGTGGCCCGGGCGCGGGCGGCGTCGACGCAGAGCGCCAGCAGGTTGGCCGACCCGCGGGCACCCTCGGTGAGGGCCTCGAGCGTGGCCTTGCAGGCGGTGTCGTCGCGCTCGGCGCGGACCTGGTGGAGGCGGGCGATCTGCGCCTCGCGCACCTTGGTGTTGTCGATGTCGAGCACGTCGACCATGTCGGGGTGCTCGACGCGGTACTTGTTCACGCCGACGACCGCCTCGTCGCCGCGGTCGACGCGGGCCTGGCGGCGGGCCGCGGCCTCCTCGATGCGGAGCTTCGGCATGCCCGACGCCACTGCCTTGGTCATGCCACCGAGCTCCTCGACCTCGCTGATGATCTCCCAGGCCTTGTCGGCGAGCGCCTGAGTGAGCGACTCGACGTAGTAGCTGCCGCCGAGTGGGTCGATGACGTGGGGGATGCCGGTCTCCTCGGCGAGGATCAGCTGGGTGTTGCGGGCGATGCGGGCCGAGAAGTCGGTGGGCAGGCCGAGCGCCTCGTCGAAGGAGTTGGTGTGGAGGCTCTGGGTGCCGCCGAGCACCGCGGCCATCGCCTCGACAGCGGTGCGCACCACGTTGTTGTAGGGATCCTGCTCGGTGAGCGAGACGCCGGACGTCTGGCAGTGGGTGCGGAGGGCCAGCGAGCGGTCGTCCTCGGGGTCGAACTGCTGCATCACGCGGGCCCAGAGCAGCCGGGCAGCCCGCAGCTTGGCGATCTCCATGAAGAAGTTCATGCCGATGGCGAAGAAGAAGCTGAGGCGGGGCGCGAAGGCGTCGACGTCGAGGCCCTGCGCGAGCGCCGCCCGCACGTACTCCATGCCGTCGGCGATGGTGAACGCCAGCTCGAGGTCGGCCGTGGCCCCGGCTTCCTGCATGTGGTAGCCGGAGATGGAGATGGAGTTGAACCGCGGCATGTTGTGCGCCGTGTAGCCGATGATGTCGGCCACGATCCGCATGCTCGGCTCGGGCGGGTAGATGTAGGTGTTGCGGACCATGAACTCCTTGAGGATGTCGTTCTGGATGGTCCCGCTGAGCTGCTCGGGCTTCACGCCCTGCTCCTCGCCCGCCACGATGTAGCAGGCCAGCACCGGCAGCACGGCGCCGTTCATGGTCATCGACACCGACATCTTCTCGAGCGGGATCTCGTCGAAGAGGATCTTCATGTCCTCGACCGAGTCGATGGCCACGCCGGCCTTGCCGACGTCGCCCACCACCCGCGGGTGGTCGGAGTCGTAGCCGCGGTGCGTGGCGAGGTCGAAGGCCACCGACAGGCCCATCTGCCCGGCGGCGAGGTTGCGCCGGTAGAACGCGTTCGACTCCTCGGCGGTGGAGAAGCCCGCGTACTGCCGGATGGTCCAGGGACGGTTGGCGTACATCGTGG
>JADGOP010000093.1 GCA_017882935.1 Actinomycetota bacterium | reverse complement strand
CGGCCCGCGCCGGCATGGTCCTGGGCGGCCTGCTGATCGGCCTCGGCCTGTTGCAGCTCGGCTCGGCCAACTCCGGCAACGCGCTGTGGTTCGTCCTGGTGGGCTGGTGGATCCTCGACGCCGCCCGCCGCGAGCTCGCGAGCGCCACCGTCGAGCAGGCGTTCACCGACGTCACCCTCGGCGACATCATGCAGCCCGACCCGCCGATCGTCCCCGACTGGATCACCATCGACGACCTCGGCCGGAGCCTGCCGCCCACCACCCGCCACCGGGCCTTCCCGGTGCAGAGCCACGACGGGCGCATCACCGGGCTGCTCACGGCCGAGCAGCTGGTGCACACCGACGCCTGGCACCGGGCCCACACGCCCGTGGCCCAGCTGGCGTTCCCGATCGACCGGGTCACCTGGGCCGCCGCATCCGACATCGCGCTGCCGGCGCTGCGGCGCCTCGCCGGGACGGGCCTGCAGACCCTGCTCGTCGTCTGGCCCGACGGGCGCGTGGCGGGCACGGTCGGCCAGCCGGAGCTCGACGCGGCCTACCGCCGGCGTCGCGGGAGCGCCATCGGCGCGGGGCGCTCGGCGTAGCGGGTGGCCGTCCCTCGTCCCGCTACGTTGGCCGCATGACCGACCTCGCAGCGCTCAGCTACCACCTCGACGGTGACGTCGCCGTCCTCACCCTCGACGACGGCAAGGCCAACGCCGTGTCCCCCGCGCTGCTCGAGGCGCTCAACGGTGCGCTCGACCGGGCCCGCGACGAGGCCCGGGCGGTCGTGCTCGCAGGGAGGCCGGGCAGGTTCTCGGCCGGCTTCGACCTCTCGGTCATGACGCAGTCCACCGAGGCCATGCGCCACCTGGTGCAGTCCGGTGCCGAACTGCTGCTGCGGTGGTACGACTACGACCTCCCCACGGTGGCCGCGTGCACCGGCCACGCCCTGGCCGCGGGGGCGCTCCTGCTGCTCACCACCGACGTGCGCATCGGCAGCGACGGTCCCGCCAAGATCGGCCTCAACGAGGTGGCCATCGGCATGCCCCTACCGATCTTCGCCATCGAGCTCGCCCGCGACCGCCTCACCAAGAAGACCTTCACCCAGGCCACCATGGGCGCCCGCGTGTTCACCCCCGAGGAGGCGGCGGTGGCCGGCTACCTCGACCAGGTCGTCCCGGCCGACACCGTGCTCGACGAGGCCATCGCCGAGGCCCGCCGGCTGGCGACGCTCTCCACCGGCGCCTACGCCCGCACCAAGCACGCCGCCCGCCAGGCCACCGTCGACCACGTGCGCGCCACCCTCGCCGACGACATGGCGAAGCTCACGGGCCCGACCCCGCTGTGACCGAGGTCCCGGTGACGCTCGGGACCAAGGACGATGCCGCGGCGCGCCCCGCCACACCGGCGCTGCCGTCGGTGCGACCCCCCACCGCCCCCGCCGGGTTCCACGTGCTGGCCAAGCCCACCGGCCCCATCTGCAACCTCGACTGCGAGTACTGCTTCTTCCTGTCCAAGGAGGCCCTGTACCCCGGCGACCGGTTCCGCATGGGCGACGACCTGCTCGACACCTACATCCGCCAGCTGCTCGAGTCGCACACCACACCCGAGGTCACCATCGCCTGGCAGGGCGGCGAGCCCACGCTCATGGGCGTCGACCACTTCCGGCGCGCGATCGAGCTGGTCGAGCAATACCGCCGGCCCGGCCAGACCGTGGAGCACACCATCCAGACCAACGGCACGCTGCTCACCGACGAGTGGTGCGAGCTGCTGGCCGAGCACCACTTCCTGGTGGGCATCAGCATCGACGGACCGCCCGCCCTCCACGACCGCTACCGGGTCGACAAGAAGGGCCGCCCCACCTACGACCGGGTCGTGCGCGGCCTCGACCTGCTGAAGCAGCACCGCGTCGACTGGAACGTGCTCTGCACCGTGAACGCGGCGAACCAACATGCCCCCCTCGACGTGTACCGCTTCTTCCGCGACGACCTCGGGGCGCGCCACATCCAGTTCATCCCCATCGTCGAGCGCGACAACGACACCGGGTTCCAGGAGGGAGACACCGTCACCGACCGCTCGGTCGACCCCGAGGCCTGGGGGCGCTTCATGATCGCGGTGTTCGACGAGTGGGTCACCGGTGACGTGGGCACCGTGTTCGTCCCCCACTTCGACGCCGCCCTGGCCTCGTGGCTCGGGATGCCCCCCTCGCTCTGCATCTTCGGCGAGACGTGCGGCAACGCCGTCGCCCTCGAGCACAACGGCGACCTCTACAGCTGCGACCACTTCGTGGAGCCCGAGCACCTGCTCGGCAACATCACCCGGACCCACATGGTCGAGCTGCTGGCCTCACCGCAGCAGCGGGCGTTCGGCGACGCCAAGCGCGACACGCTCCCGGCCTACTGCCGCGGCTGCGAGGTGCGCTTCGCCTGCAACGGCGAGTGCCCCAAGAACCGCTTCACGCTCACGCCCGACGGCGAGCCCGGCCTCAACTACCTGTGCGCCGGCTACAAGAACTTCTTCACCCACATCGACGGGCTCATGCGGATCATGGCCGACCTGCTGCGCCGGAACCGCTACGCCGACGAGGTCGTCACCGTCCTCGCCCAGGCCGGCCGCAACGACCCCTGCCCCTGCGGCAGCGGTCGCAAGGCCAAGCAGTGCCACACCGTCCGCACCGCCTGACAGGGTCCGGGGCTCAGCCGGCCGTGTTGGTGAAGGCCAGCGCGTCGTGGCAGGGCTCGCCGCGCAGGGTGCAGGTGGGCAGCGGCGTGGGGACGTTGGTGCCGACCAGGGGCAGCACCACCCGCGACGGGAGCGCCGCAGTGCGGGCGATGGAGTTGAGGGGCGTGCCCGGCAGGTTGGTGAAGGTCCAGAACGGCCGGTCGCCACCCGGAGCCGACACCGAGATGCGGATGCGGGAGCCCTTCCGGAAGGCGTGCGCGAACGGGTACAGCCCGACCCGTGCGAGCGAGGCCTTGCCGGGCGTGAGGAGCCTCACATCGGAGGCCAGGGCCGTGGCGATGGGGTCGAGGACGGTGGAGGCCGGGTCGAGCTTGCGGTCGCTGGCGCGGAGCCAGCCGCTCTGGACGTACTCCTCCTTGCCGTCGGGCCGGATCTCGGTGAGCGTCACCTGGAGGTCGGTGTCGGTGGCGCTCGACGTGAGCCACAGGTCGACCGAGCCGAAGCCCGCCATGACCTCGTTCGAGGACAGCGGCTTGCTGGTGTAGGCCAGCGCGTTGCCGCCCACGAGCTGGGTCCAGTTCCACGCCGGCGCGGCGACCCAGATGTCGCTGGTGCTGCCACCGAAGTCGGCCCGCGGCCGGACGCTCGGGTCGGACACGTAGTGGTCGTGACCGGTGGCGGCCGTGGGCTTCCCGCTGGTCAGCGTGCCGCCCGGCCCGAAGTACCAGGCCTGGGCGCTGGTGCCGGGCACGGGGAACGACGAGTACGCCTTCTCGAACGTGCCGACCGGGTTGCCCGGCGTGGTGCTGCCACCGTTGTCGAACGCCACGCGCACCTTGGGGAGCGCGTTGAAGGCGGCCAGGGCGTGCGCGTAGTCGGGCTGCGCCCAGATGGGGTCGTCGGGCACCTGCACCCCGTCGACGTTCATGGCCGTCTTGTAGATGGCCGGGCCCAGCGCCTTCAGCAGCGCGCCGTTCGACGGCTTCCGGTGTGCCACGTACAGCTCGAGGAAGTCGTACCAGTGCACGAACGTGGCGGGATCGAGCGAGTCGACGTGCGTGCCGTTGGTGAAGTTGAACCAGGCCTTCGAGGTGCCGGTGAAGTGCTTGACGAGGTTGGCGCAGTGGCCACCGGTCTGCTCGTCCTGCCACTGGCACGCCATGAACGTGGGCACCTTGATCTTGTCCACGAACTTGCTCGGGTTCAGCGGGTCGGCCACGGCGGGGATGTAGTGGGTGTTGGCGTAGATCTTGGCCAGCAGGTCGGGCGTCTGCAGCCGGACCCCCATGTTGTCCTGGCAGGTGGTGTCGCCGTTGTCCATGCGCTTCTGCGACCACTTCTGGCCGCCGGCCTTCGAGTCGTGCACGCGGTCCTTGCCCCAGCTCAGCGCGAAGCCGTCGTTGAGGATGCCGCCGGGGTCGAGGGTGGTGGCGGTGTTGTCGATGACCGACAGCGGGGTGATGGCCTCGAGGTGCGGCGGCTGGGTGGCGCCGACGAACAGCTGTGAGATGCCCGGGTACGAGATGCCGACCATGCCGACCTTGTTGCCGAGCACCCACGGCTGGCGGGCCACGGTCTCGACCGCGTCGTAGCCGTCGAGCGACTGGAGGCGCTCGAAGTAGTCGAAGGCGCCGCCGGAGCAGCCCGTGCCGCGGATGTTGATGCCGACGGTGGCGTAGCCCATCAGGCCCGAGAGCTGGGTCATGGGCTGCGGGCTGTCGGGGTCGGCGGGGCTGTAGCCGGAGTACTCGATGACGGTCGGGTACGGGCCCTTGTCGGGTGGGCCGGGGAGCCGCACCATGACGGCCAGCTTCGTGCCGTCGCGGGTGGTGAGGTAGCCGTAGCCGTCCTTCTCGTGGCCGGCCCAGCCACCCACGTTGAGGGTCTGGTGGTAGATGCTCGTGCTCGGCGGCGTCGGTGCCTGCGACATGACGTCGAGGAAGCCGGACCGGGTGGTGGTGCCGCCGGCGTACTGGAAGACGCGGTAGTCGGTGCCGGGGGTGAGCTGGCGGAAGATCATGCCGCCGTTGGCGTCGGCCGTGGCGCTGGTGACGGTGCGGGGCACGTTGCCGCGCACCACCGTGAGCGTGGCGCCCGGCTGGGCGTGGACCACCCAGATCTGCTCGACGCTGCCGTGCGCCTGGAAGGTGGCCGCACCACCCGATCCGCCCGACGACAGGCCGACCGGCAGCCGGTTGCAGGCCACGGAGACGAGCCCGATGAGGCCCAGCAGACCGACGGTGGTGAAGCGGCGCGCGCCGCTTCGCGAGGACTTCGACCGCGTGATGATGGTGCTTCCCCCTGGATCGACGTGCGGCTCCCCCATCGGAGCCGCACGAACCGGTGAGCCTAGGGCAGCGGATGGGTCGGCGTCATGGTCTGGACCACAGGCTCCGCGGACGTCACGGTGAGCTCGACCGACAGCGCCAGGTGGTCCGACAGGCGGGGCAGATCGGCGAACCGCGGTCAGACGCGGGGGTCGCGGCGCACGCTGAGCCCGCCGGGACCGCAGAAGTGTCCGGTGAGGGTGCGGTCGAGGTGCGTGACCCGCCACCGCAGCATCCGCTCGGCGTACTCGGCGCGGACCGCCGCGAAGGCGGGGTCGGCGGCCAGGTCAACCGTCTGCCCGGGGTCGGCCACCAGGTCGAACAGCAGCGGTGGGATCACGCTCGGGGGCGCCGCGAAGTGCACGTACTTGAAGCGCTCGTCGCGCACCACGGTCATCGCGCACTGCTCCATGGTGAGGCCGAGCAGGTCCTCGGGCAGGTGCGTGGCGGGATCGCGGAAGTCCCACTCCCAGTGGGCCTCGGTGCGCCACGGCGTCGGCGAGCCGGGGTCGGTGCCGTGCAGGAAGGGCTGCAACGGCCGGCCGTCGCACTGCAGCGGGACCTCGACGCCCATCCACTGGCACAGGGTCGGCAGCACGTCGACGTGCTCGGTCACATGCTGCACGACGCGGCCCCGCGTGGCGTCGGCGGTGCTGCGCGGATCGACCACGATGAGGGGCACGTGGTAGCTCTCGTCCCAGTAGCCGAGCTTCTGCACCAGCCAGTGGTCGCCCATCTGGTCGCCGTGGTCCGACGTGAGCACCACGAGCGTGTCGGCGAGCGCACCGGAGGCCTCGAGCCAGTCGAACAGCTCGCCGAGCCGGTCGTCGACCTCCCGCATCGCGCCCCAGTAGGTGGCCCGGAGCTGGCGGCGGTCACGCTCGTCGGCGGGGCAGCCCACACCCGGGAGGCCGATGGCCATGCCGGGGAGCGGGTGCGAGGCCATCTCGTCGTCGCGGGAGGCGAAGCCCCGGAACGGGTCGCCCTCGTCGGCGTCGTAGACGTCGTGGTAGCCCTCGGGGTTGCGGTAGGGCGGGTGCGGGCGCACGAACGAGAGGTGCGCCAGCCAGGGACGGTCGTCGTCGCGCCGGCCCAGCCACGACCGGAACTCGTCGACGAGGTACGCCGTCTCCGAGAGCTCGGCCGGGAACCGCGTGGGCGCCCAGCTCGACCCGTGATCGGCGGCGCCGGGGTAGCCCTCGATCGGCCCGTACAGCTCGGCGGCGCTGTCGGGCAGGTCGACGCCCTTGCCGGCCAGCCACCCCAACCAGCCCGGAGAGCCGGCCGACTCGGGGTTGAACGCCACGGCATCGAACCCGGGGAGCACCTCCTCGTAGCTGCTGAGGCGGGGATCGTCGGCGGCGACCGTGCGCGGGTCGAGCGAGGTGTCGGTGTAGCCGAACAGCACCGGCTCGAGCCCGGCGCGGTGCGCCTCGCGGGCGGTGTTGGTGAAGCGGTCGTCGAGTGGGGTGCCGTTCAGCACCGAGCGGTGGTTCTGGGCGTACATCCCCGTGTGGAGCGTGGCCCGGCTCGGACCGCAGGGCGCGATGTTCGCCCAGTGCCGGGCGAAGAGGACGCCCCGCGCCGCCAGCCGGTCGAGCGTCGGGGTCTGCACCACCGGGTGGCCGAGCGTCGACAGGCAGTCGCCGCGCCACTGGTCGACCGTGATGTAGAGCACGTTGCCCGCAGCCATCCCGGCAACGTAGGCGGTCCGCAGCGGCTCGGGTCGATCAACCCCCGAAGCCGCGGACCGTCGCCACGCCCGCCAGCACCAGGCCGAGTGCCCCCAGCAGGCAGGTGAGGACCAGGAGCAGCCAGCGGATCGGCCGGGCCGTCCGCCAGATCGGGCGCCACCAACGGAACAGCCGCACGAACAGGACGACGCCGAGCACCACGACCGCCAGCCCGGCGACGCCGCTGAGCACGGTCGGGGCCAGCCCGGCCACCACCGACCCCGCGAACGGCAGGCCGATGGCCACGGAGACCACCACGGTGTACATGGTCATGTCCGCCCGGCGGTGGGGGTCGGCCTGCATCGCGGCGCGCGCCGCGGCCCGGGCCTCCTTCGGGATCCTCCAGGTGCGCACGAGGCGCACGGTGAGCGCGATCGCCGCGCCGGCCAGCAGCGCGATCGTCAGGGGTGAGTCGTGCGAGACGACGAGCGCCGCGGCCACGATGCACAGCGCCATGATCGAGGCCGAGCGGGGGCTGCGAGTCGCTGAAGCGGCGGGCCAGCCGGTACGACAGCGAGAGCACCACGAAGGCCCGCCAGTCGCCGTTCGAGTGCTCGACGGACCGCCTCGCGGCGTCGATGGCCTGCGCGGCGTGGCTCGGCCCCTGGCGCTGGTGGACGATGGCGACGACCTGGAACGCCCACCCCGGCTGCGGGTCGAGGCCGGTCGCGCAGGTCGCGACGCGCAGCGCTTCGTCGACGTCGCCGCGCCCCACGAGGGCCAGGGCCATCTGGCAGTGCAGCGCGTAGTCGTCGGGGAAGCGGGCCAGGCCCTCGCCGCCGATGCGCACCGCGTCGTCGTACCGCCGCACCACGCGGAGCCGGTCGACCTGCTGCCGGTACGCGCCGACCTCGTCGGGGAGACCGCCCTCGGGGCGAGCCGCGCCCTTCTCGACGGCCGGCTGGCACGCAGCGCTCCATGGCGAGCTCGGTGGCGGCGTCGCACAGCAGCACCAGGTCGGCGCCCGACCAGCCCTCGGTGGCCTTGGCGACGGGGGCCACGTCGAGGTTCGGGTCGAGCGGTCGGTTGCGGAGGTTGGCGGCGAGGATGGCGGCCCGGGCCGGCTCGTCGGGCGGGGCCACGAACACGGTGCGGTCGAAGCGCCCGGGCCGGCGCAGCGCGGGGTCGACGTCCCACGGCTGGTTGCTGGCGGCCAGCACGAAGATGCCCTCGTTGTCGACGTCGACGCCGTCGAGCTCGAGCAGCAGCTGGTTGACCGCGCTG
>JADGOP010000092.1 GCA_017882935.1 Actinomycetota bacterium | reverse complement strand
TCGTCGTCGACCACGGTCGTGAAGCGCACCACCACCACCGTGTCGGCCCTGAAGGTCGGCGAGCAGGTCAGCGTGCGCGGGACCACGTCCAACGGCGCCGTGGTCGCCACCACCATCGACGAGGGCGCAACGGCGGACGCCGGCTTCCCCGGCGGTGCCCCGTCCGGCTCCGCGGCCAACTGAGCCGGCAGCCCCGGCGACCCCCCCCCGACCTGAACCGAGGACCGACATGAGCACGGCAACGATCACCCGCCCAGAGACCACCGAGGTGACCGTCGGTCGCCGGCCCCGGGGCTCGGCCGTACCCCCGCCGAGCCCCGGGGCGGTGGCCCGGTTCGTCCGCGGTCGGGCCGACGACCCGGCATGGGCGCGGCCCGCGCTGCTCGCCCTGCTGGGGGCCACCGCGCTGCTCTACCTGTGGAACCTCAGCTCGTCGGGGTGGGCCAACTCCTTCTACAGCAGCGCCGTGCAGGCCGGCACGAAGAGCTGCAAGGCGTTCTTCTTCGGGTCGTCCGACGCCTCGAACTTCATCACCGTCGACAAGCCACCGGCCGCGCTCTGGGTCATGGAGCTGTCGGCGCGGGTGTTCGGCCTCAACTCGTGGAGCGTGCTGGCCCCGCAGGCGCTCGAAGGGGTCGCCTCGGTGGCGCTGCTGTACGCAACCGTCCGGCGCTGGTTCGGCGCGGCCGCGGGGCTCATCGCCGGCGCGGTGCTGGCCTTCACGCCCGTCGCCACCCTCATGTTCCGGTTCAACAACCCCGACGCGCTGCTGGTGCTGCTCCTCCTCGGCGCCACCTACGCCACGGTCCGGGCCATCGAGAACGGGCGCACGGCCTGGCTGGTGCTGGCCACCTCGCTGGTGGGGCTCGGCTTCATCGACAAGATGATGCAGGCCTTCCTGGTGATGCCGGCCATCGGACTGGTGTACCTGCTCGCCGGGCCACCGAAGCTGGGCCGGCGCATCGGCCAGCTGGCCTGGGCCGGCGTGGCCCTGGTGGTGTCGTCGGGCTGGTGGGTCGCCGCGGTCACCCTCACCCCCGCATCGATGCGCCCCTACATCGGGGGCTCGCAGGACAACAGCATCCTCAACCTGATCTTCGGGTACAACGGCTTCGGCCGGCTCAACGGCAACGAGTCGGGGAGCGTCGGCGGCGGCGGCACGGCGGGCTTGATGTGGGGCACCACCGGCTGGAGCCGCATGTTCAACGGCGAGTTCGGCGGCCAGATCTCGTGGCTCGTCCCGGCCGCCGTGGTCTTCCTCGCGGTGGTGCTGTGGCGCGGTCGCCACGCGCCCCGCACCGACCGGCTGCGGGCCGCGTTCCTGCTCTGGGGCGGCATCCTGCTCGTCACCGGGCTGACGTTCAGCTACGCGGCCGGCATCATCCACCCCTACTACTCGGTGGCCCTGGCCCCCGCGATCGGCGCGCTCGTCGGCATGGGCGCGGTCACCCTCTGGCGGCGCCGCGACGAGGTCGCCGCCCGCATCGGGCTGGTCGCGGCCATCACCGCCACAGCGGCCTGGGCGTCGGTACTGCTCGACCGCTCCCCCACCTGGATGCCGTGGCTGCGCACCGGCGTGCTGGTGCTCGGGCTCGGCGCGGCACTCGTGGTCGCGGTCACCCCGCGGTTGCGTGGGCGCGTCGCCGTGGCCACCGCAGCCGTCGCACTCGTGATCGGCCTCGCCGGTCCGGCGGCCTACAGCCTGAACACGGCGCGCACCGCGCACAGCGGGGCCCTGCCCAGCGCCGGTCCGGTCGTCGTGGGCGGCCGCGGCGGTCCCGGTGGTGGCGGCTTCGGCGGGCAACGCCCGACGGGGACCGGCACGGGCGGCTTCACCGCGCCGGCCGGCATCAGGGCTGGTCAGGGCGGCGGGGGCGGCGGCTTCCTCGACAGCTCGGCGCCGGGCACCGCGGTCGTGGCGAAGCTGAAGGCCGGTGCCAGCGGCTACCGCTGGGTCCTCGCCACCGTGAGCGCGAACTCGGCGGCCGGCTACCAGCTGGCCACCGGCGACCCGGTCATGGCCATCGGTGGGTTCAACGGCACCGACCCGGCACCGACGCTCGCCGGGTTCCAGGCGCTGGTGAAGGCGCATCGGATCCACTACTTCGTCGCCGGGGGCGGCATGGGCGGCGGCGGTACCGGCACCACGTCGACGCAGATCACCAGCTGGGTCGAGGCGCACTTCAAGACGGTGGCCGTGGGCGGGACGACGCTCTACGACCTCACGTCGCCCACCACCTGAGTGCGACCTCCAGCGCTTTGCGGCGCGCGCACTACCGTCTCGACGCAGTCGACCAGCGATGGAGGGGACCATGCTCGACGGCACCGCGTCGGCCACCGCCCAGGGCGTGGCGGCCCAACGGCTGACCTTCCGGCGGATCCCGGCCGATCACGGCAGGCCCGACGACGACCAGCGACTCCTGGCCGACGTGGCCGCGGGGGTCGAGCTGCCCGACCACCCGCTGGCGCGCTACCTGCAGGCCCGCACCCTCTTCTTCGACCAGGTGGTGGTCGACGCCATCGCCGCCGGCACGACCCAGCTGGTCGCCGTCGGCGCGGGCTACGACGGTCGGAGCCTGCGCTACGCCAGGTCGGGCGTGCGTTGGTTCGAGCTCGACCACCCGGCCACGCAGGCCGACAAGCGCGCCCGGCTCGACCGGCTGGGCGTGCCGCTCGACGGCCTCACGTTCGCCCCGGCCGACTTCACTACCGACGACGTCGAGTCGTGCTTGGCCGCGACCGGCCACGACCCCGCGCGGCCGACGCTGTTCACCTCGGAGGGCGTGTCGGGCTACGTCCCGCTCGACGCGCTGCGCGAGCTGCTCGCGGCGCTGCACCGCACGGCTGCGCCGGGCAGCAGCTTCGCCATCGAGGTGCCGCTGGAGCCCGAGGGCGAGGCCGAGTTGGAGCGACGCGCCCGGATCGAGGGCCAGGTCGCCGCCATCGGCGAGCCGCTCGTGTCGGCCGTCCCGCGTGGGGAGCTGCGCCCGTTCCTCGCCTCGGCCGGGTGGACGGTTCGCTCGGCGGTCGACCCCCTGGGCGTCGACGTCGACGAGAGCCCGCGCAGCACCGCGTTCGTCATCGCCACCGCCTGACCTGGCGGCGGCGACAGCCCGGCGTGGTCCGGGCTACTCCTCGACGAGCTCGATGAGGGTGCCGAAGCTGGTCTTCGGGTGGACGAAGGCCACGGTGGTGCCCCGGGAGCCGGGGCGGGGTGCCTCGTCGATGACCCGCCCGCCGTTGTCCTTCACCGACTGCAGCGCGGCGGCGCAGTCGTCGACGCGGTAGCCGACGTGGTGCAGCCCCTCGCCCTTCTTCTCGAGGTACTTGGCAACCGGCGAGTCGTCGCGGGTGGGGGTGAGCAGCTGGATGTAGCTGTCGGCCACCTTCAGCAACGCCTCCTCGACTCCGTCGGAGTCGACGACCTCGCGGTGCTCGACGAGGGCGCCGAACGTGTCGCGGTAGAAGTCGATGGCCGCCGGCAGGTCGCGCACCGCGATGGCGATGTGGTCGATCTCGGTGAGGAGGTTGCCGTCGTCGGCCATGGCCTCGTCGAGGTCGTCGGTGTCGAGGCTCAGGTCGAACGGCTCGGAGTTCTCGTAGGGGTTCGAGGCGGCGAGTGGGCTCATGGGGATCTCCGAGGGTTCGGCGGGAGCGGGGGTGTGGCGCCGGGGTCAGCCGGCGTTGCGGAAGAGGGTGATCTTGTCTTCGCCGACCTGCTCGCGGAAGGCGGGGTCGTCGATGCCGAGGCCCTCTTCGGGGGCGAGGCACAGCACGCCGACCTTGCCCTCGGTCTCGTTGCGGTGCACGGCCCGGGCGGCCTCGCCCACCTCGTCGAGGCCGTAGACCCGGCTCAGGAGGGGCTGGATCTTGCCTTCGGCGAGGAGCTGGTTGGCCGCCCACGCCTCCTTGTAGTTGGCGAAGTGCGAGCTGACGATGCTCTTGAGCTTCATCCAGAGGTGGCGGTTGTCGTACTCGATCATGTAGCCGGACGTGGCGGCACAGGTGACGATCTTGCCGCCGCGCGCCGCCACGAACACCGACGCGCCGAAGGTTGAGCGACCCGGGTGCTCGAACACGGTGTCGACGTCGCGCCCGATGAGGCCGCGGATGTCCTTGCCGAGGCGGCGCCACTCCTTCTCGTCCTGGGTGTGCTCGTCGGCCCAGAACTTGTAGCCGTTGGCCTTGCGGTCGATGACGTGCTCGCAGCCCATGGCACGCAGCAGCTCGGCGCGCTCGGGTGAGGACACGACGCCCACCGGGATGCCGCCGCCGTTGAGGACGTACTGCACCGCGTAGCCGCCGATGCCGCCCGTGGCGCCCCAGATGAGCACCGCCTGGCCCTGCTCGAGGGCACCCGCGTGCTTCGACACGATCATGCGGTAGCTGGTGGAGTTGCACAGCGCGTTGCACGCCGCCTCTTCCCACGTGAGGTGCGCGGGCTTGGGCATGAGCTGGTTGGCCTTGACCAGGGCGAGGTCGGCGAGGCCGCCGTAGTTGGTCTCGAAGCCCCAGATGCGCTGGTTGTCGGCGAGCATCGAGTCGTCGTGCGCCGACGGCGACTGGTCGTCGACGTAGTTGCAGTGCACGGTGACCTTGTCGCCCGGCTTCCACTTGCGCACCGCGGAGCCGACCTTCACCACGACGCCCGACGCGTCGGACCCGACCGCGTGGAAGTCGCGGGCGTGGCGGGCGCCCCACACGCTCTCCTTGCCGAGGCGGTCGAGGAAGCCGAACGTGGACAGGGGCTCGAAGATCGAGGTCCACACCGTGTTGAAGTTGATGGCCGACGCCATGACGGCCACGTAGGCCTCGTCGGGTGCCAGCTCGGGCGTGGGGATCTCGCCCACGTGGAGCGACTTGCGCGGGTCCTTGTCCTCGGACGCCACGCCCTCCCACATGCCGGCCTCGTCGCGCTGGACGAAGGCGGCCCGGTAGGACTCGGGGATGGGGAGGTTGCCGATGTCGTCACCGGATGCCCCGGCCTGGATTGCTTCGAGGATCTCACGCATGGCCGCGAACCTTACCGATCGTCACCGGGCACCACCCAAGGGGCCGCCGGGTGACCTGCCCCACGCCGCGCTCTGGGGACGGTTTCGGCGCATGTCGTGCCGAAACCGTCCCCGGAGGATGCGGTGGAGGCGGGTTCCTTTGGTGGGAGTTACCGCGCGGTCACTACGCTTGCCGGCACTTGTCAACCGACTCCTCGGGGGAGTTCCACCATGGCTGGATCCGTCATTCTCGCCGGCGCACGTACGCCGATCGGCAAGCTGTCCGGTGCCTTCGCGTCGCTCAGCGCGGCCGATCTGGGGGCTGTCGCCATCGCCGCCGCGCTCGAGCGGGCCGGCGTCTCAGCCGACCAGGTCGACTACGTGTTCATGGGCCAGGTGCTGCAGGCCGGCGCCGGCCAGATCCCGTCGCGCCAGGCTGCCACCAAGGCCGGCATCTCCATGAGCGTCCCGAGCACCACCGTCAACAAGGTGTGCCTCTCGGGCCTCAACAGCATCTACCTGGCCCACCAGATGGTGCAGAGCGGTGACGCCGAGATCGTGGTGGCCGGTGGCATGGAGTCCATGACCAACGCCCCCTACCTGCTCCCCGGTGCCCGTGCGGGCTACCGTCTCGGCGACCAGAAGGTCGTCGACTCGATGATGTTCGACGGCCTCTTCTGCGCCTTCGACCAGGTGGCCATGGGCGCCGGCACCGAGAAGTACGCCGCCTCGGCCGGCATCGACCGCGCCCCGCAGGACGAGCTCGCCGCCAAGTCGCACGAGCGTGCCGCCAACGCCATCAAGGACGGCAAGTTCGCCGACGAGATCGTCGCCGTGCCCGTGCCCCAGCGCAAGGGCGACCCGATCATGGTCGACACCGACGAGGGCGTCCGCCCCGAGACCACGATCGACTCGCTCGGCAAGCTGCGCCCGGCGTTCGACAAGGCCGGCAACATCACCGCCGGCAACGCCAGCCAGATCTCCGACGGCGGCTCGGCCGTGGTCGTCACCTCGGCGAAGAAGGCCGAGGAGCTCGGCATCGCCCCGCTCGGCGAGATCCTCGGGTACGGCCAGGTCGCCGGTCCCGACCCGTCGCTGCTCACCCAGCCGTCGCGCTCGATCAAGGCCGCGGCCGACCGGGCCGGCATCAAGATCGCCGACATCGACCTGTTCGAGCTGAACGAGGCCTTCGCCGCCGTCGGCGTGGCCTCCATGGCCGACCTCGGCATCACCGACGAGATCGTCAACGTGAACGGAGGCGCCATCGCCCTCGGCCACCCCGTCGGCATGTCCGGCAACCGCGTGGCCCTCACCCTCCTCCACGAGCTGAAGCGCCGTGGCGGTGGCCTCGGTGCCGCCGCGCTGTGCGGTGGTGGCGGCCAGGGCGACGCCATCCTGCTGCGCGCGCTGTAGCCACCGGCCCGCGCCGGTCGCGGCAGGCCCACCCGACCACGACGAGGAGCCCGCACTCCGGTGCGGGCTCCTCCGCGTCCGCCCCGGCCCCGCCCCGCTCCGGCGTCGTGGGCGGTCACGCGACATCGCCGGGAGCCGACGCCTGCGCCGCTACGATCCGGTCGCCAATCGGGCGGATCGAGGGAGACCCTGCATGCTTGCCACCACCACCGGGCTCACGGGTTGGGCCTACCTGACCGCGCTGACGCTGCACCTGATCTGTGTGATCGTCGGGTTCGGCGGCGTGATCCTCAACGGCATCTGGGGCAAGGCCCAGAGCAGGCTCACCGGTGAGGCGGCCGCAGCGGTCGGCAAGCCGCTCGAGCTGGTGAGCAAGATCGCCGAGATGTTCATCCTGGCGGTCCCGGTGTTCGGCATCGCCGCGCTGCTGCTCAGCGACAAGGTGTACACGTTCAAGGAGCCGTGGGTGTCGGCCTCGCTCGGCCTCTACCTCGTGGGCCTCGCGATCTCGTTCGGCGTGCTCCAGCCGGCGGCCCGCCGCCTCGGTCCGCTCACCGCCACGCAGCCCGCGGGCGCCCCCGACCGGGTGTCGCTCGAGAAGCGCATCGCCGCGTCGAGCGGGATGCTGCACCTGATCCTGCTCCTCGTGGTGCTGCTCATGGTGTTCGGCCCCACCACCTCGTGGCTGGTGGCCTGAGAGGCCGCACGGATAGGCATTCCACGTCGATCAACAGGGCGGCCTCTCAGGACAATGGCCTCTGCTTGCTGGGTCGGACGGACCGGTCAGCGGAGATTTCCCCAAGAGCTCGTGCCCTCATGGGTCTTTTGCCCTATGCTCTCCCCACAGGCGTGTTGCCCGCATGGTTGCTTCGTCATGAAGCTGCCATGTCGGTAACGGGATCGTAACTTCCGGGCAGGTCTCCCTCCCCCCTCCACCTGGCCGGAACTGCGAAGGGGCCACCCCACCAAACGGTGGGTCGGGGGACCGCCCGCCCCCGATCCACCGGGGTGGTCCTTTTTTCGAACGGTCTCTCGGCCGTCAGCCGGCGACCTCTCGGCGACCCTCGAGGGCCCGGCCCAGGGTGAGCTCGTCGGCGTACTCGAGGTCGCCACCCACCGGCAGGCCGCTGGCGATGCGCGTGACCGAGATGCCCAGCTGCTTGAGCAGCTTGCCGAGGTAGAGCGCCGTGGCCTCGCCCTCGATGTTGGGGTTGGTGCAGAGGATGACCTCCTCCACCCCCTCGTCGCCGATGCGGGCGAGCAGCTCCTTGACGTGGAGCTGGTCGGGGCCGACGCCCTCGATGGGGTTGATGGCCCCGCCGAGCACGTGGTAGCGGCCGCGGAACTCCCGGGTCTTCTCGACCGCCACGAGGTCGCGCGGCTCCTCGACCACGCACAGCACCGAGGTGTCACGGCGGGCGTCGGAGCAGATCGGGCACTCGGGGCCCTCGGCCAGGTTGAAGCACCGGGTACACCACGACACCCGCTCCTTGGCATCGACGATGGTGCGCGCCAGGCGGCTGGCGTCCTCCTTGGGGAGCTTCAGGAGG
>JADGOP010000091.1 GCA_017882935.1 Actinomycetota bacterium | reverse complement strand
TCAAGATGAAGGCCATCAAGCCCTTCGACCCGCTGCCCGCGGAAGACCCCACGAAGCTGACGCCATACGGTCCTCAGGGTCCGGCCTGATTCGTGAGCTACCCTGCCCATTCCGACCACCCGCGCCCTGGGCAGGAGCCTGAAACCGTGTCGCCAGCATCGATATCCCTTCCGGTCGCGGTGGTCGACCCTGACCAGTCCACCCGCAACCGGTTGGCGATGCAGCTCGGCGAGCACGCCGTCCCGTTCCCCTCGATCACCGATCTCGAGGCCCGGCTGCCCGGCACCCCCACGGTGGTGGTGCTCGGGCCGTCGTGCGCCGACGACCCGGGGCTCTTCGGGGCCGAGGAGCTGCTGCGCTCGCGACCCGAGGTCGGCGCGGTCCTGGTCGCCAACGAGCTGACCACCGAGCTGTTCCAGCGCGCCATCCGTGTGGGCGTGCGCGACGTGCTCTCCGCACCCATCGAGACCGCCCAGCTCAACGATGCGGTCCGCCGCGTGGCCGAGACGCTGTCGGTGATGGCCGTCAACGCGCCGGCCGCCAGCGGCACCGCCCCGGTCACCGGCGAGCTCGGCCAGGTCGTCACGGTGTTCTCCACCAAGGGCGGCGCCGGCAAGAGCGTGGTGGCGTGCAACCTCGGCGTCACCCTCGCCATTCGCTCCGACCGACCGGTCGTGCTCGTCGACGCCGACCTGCAGTTCGGCGACGTGGCGGTCATGCTCAAGCTGGCTCCGCAGCGCACCATCGTCGACGCCGTGGGCGCCATCGAGCACCTCGACGCCACCATGCTGCAGGACATGCTGATCCGGCACGAACCGTCGGGCCTGCTGGTGCTGCCTGCGCCGCTCGAGCCGGCCTTTGCCGACCAGATCAACGCCGAGTACATGACGCAGATCATCGAGATCCTGCGGTCGTTCTGCTCCTTCGTGGTGGTCGACACCCCGGCGTACTTCAACGAGATCGTGCTGAACCTCATCGAGCAGAGCGACGACGTGCTCCTCGTGGCCGGCATGGACATCCCCAACATCAAGAACGTGAAGATCGGCCTGCAGACCCTGCGGCTGCTCAACACCCCGATGTCCAAGCTGCACCTGGTCCTCAACCGGGCGAACGCCAAGGTGAAGCTCGACGTGAACGAGGTCGAGCGCACCCTGCAGGTGCGGGCCGACTCGCAGATCCCGAGCGACGTGGCCGTGCCGCAGGCGGTCAACAAGGGGAACCCCGTGGTCCTCGACGCCCCCAAGTCGGGCGTGGCCAAGTCCCTCGAGCAGCTCGCCGACATGTTCCTCCCCGCCGAAGAGAAGTCGAAGAAGAAGCGCTGACCGACCCGGGGCTGTCCCCGGTCGGTCCGTGGTCTCGACCGCTCGTTCGGGCCCGGGGGCACGCGGCGCGCCCGGCGCCGCGGCGCGTGCCGGCCACGCTTCGCAGCGGCGCCGGAATCTCGTGGGAACTCGTCGCCCGCGGCCCTCAAGGGGGGCGGTGACGGGCCGATAGAATTCCGATGTCCCTTTACAAGCGCCTCCATGAAGTGCAGCAAGGTCCAGCTGGGGCGGGTGGCAAGCGTCGCGACCCCGTGCTCGACGAGTTGCGCCAGAAAATCCACCACCACCTGATCGACGAGCTCGGTCCGATCCTCTACGACAAGCGATTGTCGGAGGACGACCTGCGCCGCCGGGTGCACGAGCAGCTGCACGCAGCGCTCGCCCAGGAACGGGCGCCGCTGTCGGCGGCCGACAAGGCCCAGTTGATCCAGGACGTCTCCGACGACATCCTGGGCTACGGGCCGATCGACCGGCTGCTGAAGGACGACGAAGTCACCGAAGTCATGGTCAACGGCCCCGGCTCGGTCTTCGTGGAGCGCTTCGGCAAGATCGAGGAGACCGAGGCCACCTTCGTCGACGAGCAGCACCTGCGCCGCATCATCGACAAGATCGTGGGCCAGGTCGGTCGTCGCATCGACGAGGCCACGCCGCTCTGCGACGCCCGCCTCCCCGACGGCTCCCGCGTGAACGCGGTGATCCACCCCCTCGCCATCGGCGGGCCCTTCCTCACCATCCGGAAGTTCTCCCGCGACCCGTACCAGATCGACGACCTGATCCGCTTCGGCACGCTGAACCCGGCCTCGGCCCGGTTCCTGCAGGCGCTCGTCGTCGGCCGGCTGAACATCATCGTCTCCGGCGGTACGGGCACCGGCAAGACCACCACCCTCAACGTGCTGTCGTCGTTCATCCCGAACGACGAGCGCATCGTCACCGTCGAGGACGCCAAGGAGCTCCAGCTCCACCAGGAGCACGTGCTCTCCATGGAGACCCGGCCGCCCAACATCGAGGGCAAGGGCCAGATCACCATCCGCGACCTCGTGCGCAACTCCCTCCGCATGCGCCCCGACCGCATCGTGGTCGGGGAGTGCCGTGGCGGTGAGGCCCTCGACATGCTCCAGGCCATGAACACCGGCCACGACGGCTCGCTCACCACGGTCCACGCCAACAGCCCGCGTGACACGCTCGCCCGCCTCGAGACCCTGGTCCTCATGGCCGGGTTCGACCTGCCGGTCCGGGCCATCCGTGAGCAGATGGCGTCCGCCATCGACTGCATCGTGCAGCTCACCCGCCTGCGTGACGGCACCCGTCGCATCACGCACATCACCGAGGTGCAGGGCATGGAGGGCGACGTCATCACCCTCCAGGACGTGTTCCTGTTCGACTACGGCATGGGCATCGACGAGCACGGGCGCTTCCTCGGTCACCTCAAGGCCACCGGCGTCCGGCCCAAGTTCGCCGAGAAGTTGGCTGACCTCGGGATCCGCCTCGGAGCCGAGGTGTTCCAGCCCGAGCAGTTCAGCCGCCGGGCGGTGGGTGCCAGGTGAGCAGACTGCGTCGACTGGCTCCTGCTCTCGCGCTCTGCGCGGTGGTGGTCGCGGGCATCGCGCCGAGCGCGCTCGCCCAGACCAACGGTGGCGTCACCGACGCGACGCCCCAGCAGAGCGCCAACAAGCTCCAGATCAACAAGATCGACGCGACCAACTCGGCCGCCGTCGCCGTCAACTTCACCTACAACGGCGCTCCCGCCGACCTGCAGAAGCTCACGCTGCGCGAGAACGGCTCGCAGGTCAGCGCCTCGGCCCCGCAGCTGCTCAGCTCCACGGGCGTGCACCGCGCGCTGGTGCTGGCCATCGACATCTCCGGCTCGATGGTCACCAACGGTGGCCTCGAGACCGCCAAGAAGAAGATGCACGAGCTGGTCAACGGCAAGTCGGCCGGCGACCAGATGGGCCTCGTGACCTTCGGCTTCACGGCCGAGGTGGTGCAGGGCCTCACCGACGATGCCGCCACGCTGAACAAGAAGATCGATTCGATCCACGGTGACCCCAAGGCGCACACCGCCATGTGGGACGGCGTGGCCTCGGCCACGGCCACCCTCGCCGCCGCGCCCTCGCTCCAGCACAACATGATCCTGGTCACCGACGGCAGCGACGACGCCTCGAGCACGTCCGCCGCAGCGGCCCGTGGCGACGCGGTCAACACCGCCACCACGGTGTTCGCGATCGGCATCACCCAGCAGCACCAGCTCGACAGGGGCGGCCTCGCGGCGCTCGTACGGGCCGCGGGCGGCCGGTTGTTCATCGCCCCGCAGGCCACCAGCATCGCGGCTGCGTTCGACCAGGTGGCCACCGCGCTGGGCAACCAGTACGTCACCACCTACGCCTCGAACGCCAAGTCGGGCCGGAACTCGATCGAGCTCAACGTGGGCGGCACCACCCAGCGTGCCTCGTTCACGTCGGGTGGCGTCTCCGCCGGCGCCCAGAACCTGAAGCCGCAGATCCTCCCGGGGACCAGCGGCCCGGCGTTCCTCCGCAACACCACCGCGCTGTTCGGCGGCCTGCTGCTCTTCGGCATCGCGCTGGGCGTGGCGGTGTACGTGGTCGTGCAGCTCATCGTGAGCAAGCGGTCCGGCCTCGACGCGAGGCTGTCGCACTACGCCGACACGCCGACCGGCGGCACCGCTCCAGACGGTGAGTCCCAGGGCCTCGCCCAGGGCGCGCTCCTCCAGCGGGCCGTGGCCCTCACCGAGGGCTTCGCCAAGGACCGGGGCTTCCTCGAGAAGGTCGAGGACAAGCTCGAGCTCGCCGACATCCCGCTGCGTGCGGCCGAGGTGATGCTCTTCTACTTCGTCGCCGTCGTCGTCGTCACGCTGCTGGCCCTGGTGCTCACGCAGAACATCATCGTCGGGCTCGTCGTGCTCGCCATCTGCCTGCTGGCAGGCCCGGCGCTGCTCGACCAGCGTGCCCGGCAGCGGCAGCGCAAGTTCACCGCCCAGCTCCCCGACATGCTCAACCTGCTGTCGGGCGCGCTGCGTGCCGGCTTCTCGCTCATGCAGGCGGTCGACGCGGTCTCCCAGGAGATCGAGGACCCCATGGGCAAGGAGATGCGCCGGGTCGTCACCGAGGCCCGTCTCGGCCGTGACCTCGAGGAGGCTCTCGAGGACACGGCGGTCCGCACGGGCAGCGCCGACTTCGCCTGGGCCGTCATGGCCATCCGCATCCAACGGGAGGTCGGTGGCAACCTGGCCGAGCTCCTCATGACCGTGGCCGAGACCATGGTCCAGCGTGAGCGCCTGCGTCGCGAGGTCAAGTCGCTCACCGCAGAAGGCCGGATCAGCGCCATCGTGCTCGGCCTGCTGCCCCCGGCCCTCGCGGTGGCCATGTACGTCATCAACCCGGATTACATGAGGCCGCTGTTCCACGACTTCACGGGTCAGCTCGCACTGGGCCTGGCAATCGTGATGATGATTGTTGGATTCCTCTGGATGCGACAAGTCGTCCAGATCGACGTCTGAGGCAGTCTGCATGTACACGATGACCATCGGTCTCATCCTCTTCGGTCTGGCGCTCGGCATCGCGCTCTTCTATGCGATCAGCCAGCTCGACGAGCGTCAGACCGTCCGCAGCTCCATTCGCCAACTCGAGGACTACGGACACGGCTCCGTGGTCGAGACCGAGCGTGACCGAGAGCTCCTCAAGCCCGCTCGGGAACGTGCCATTACCCCTGTCGTGAACGGTCTCGTCACGACCGGTCGCCGCGTGTTTCCCACCGACTATGTTGCCCGAACGCGCAAGAAGTTCGTGTCGATCGGAAGCTATGACCCGGTGTCGGTTGACCGATTCCTGGCCGTGCGCATTGCCTGCCTGGTGATCATCCCAGTCGGTCTCATTCTGATCTTCTTCGTCTTCAACATGACCGGCCTGATGGCCCTCGTCCTGGCCGTCCTGGTCGTCTTGATCGCCCTGATGGGCCCGGAGGCCTGGCTCAACCGCAAGGTCGACGAACGCAAGGCGGAGATCCAGCGGAGCCTCCCCGACATCCTCGACCTCCTCGTGATCAGCGTCGAGGCGGGCCTCGGCTTCGAGCAGGCACTCGACCGCACGGTCGCCGCGGTGCCGGGCGCCCTCAGCCAGGAGTTCTCCCGGATGCTCGGCGAGACCCGCGCCGGGGCCACCCGCGCCGACGCCATGCGTGCCCTCGAGGCTCGCGTCGACGTGCCCGAGGTGCGGTCCTTCGTGCTCGCCATCCTGCAGGCCGACACGTTCGGTGTGTCGATCGGCCGGGTGCTGCGGGCGCAGGCCGAGGAGATGCGGATCAAGCGGCGCCAGCTCGCGCAGGAGCGTGCCCAGAAGGCTCCCGTGAAGATGCTGATCCCGATGGTGTTCTGCATCTTCCCGGCGCTGTTCGTGGTGATCCTCGGCCCGGCCGCCATCAGCATCACCCACGCCTTCAGCGCCAAGTAGCCAGCAGAGCTCGCAGGCGCGCCCGTGCCGACCGAGGCCCCTCCCCAGCCCGTCGCCCCGGTGACGGCCCCCGAACCGCGCTCGAAGCGGTTCCCGAACCTCACGCGGGGCTCGGTCATCGGCGCACTGGTCGCGCTGCTCGCCACGGGCATCGGCACCGAGGCGCTGTCCGACAACAGCTTCCTGACGCACCTCACCACGGGCCGCCTGATCCTGGCGGGGTACTTCCCCCACTCGGACCCGTACTCGTTCACCGCCCCCGGACGTCACTGGGTGGTGCAGAGCTGGCTGGCGTCGCTGCTCTACGGCGTGGCCGACCGACTGGCCGGCGGGGTGGGCATCCGGCTCCTCGTGACCGTCACCACCGTGGCGCTCGCGCTGTGCCTGTGGCGGCTCACCAGGGGCGCTCGCACGATCATGGGGCGCCTCCTGACCGTGAGCGTGCCGCTGGTGATCGGCAGCATCGCCTGGGGCTCGAGGCCCCTGCTGTTCGGCCTGCTGTTCCTGGCCCTCCTGGTGCTGATCATGGAGGAGCGCCGCGACCCCCGCTGGCTGGTGCCGCTGATGTGGCTGTGGGTCAACACGCACGGGTCGTTCCCGCTCGGGTTCGTGTACCTGGTGCTGCTCGCCGTCGGCGGGCGCGTCGACGGCCAGGACGTCCACGCGGAGATCCGGGCGGTGAAGTGGGCCGCCCTCGGGATCCTGCTGGGCGGCATCAGCCCGGTCGGGCCGCAGCTGCTGCTGTTCCCCCTCGACCTGCTCGCCAAGCGCAAGGTGCTCGTGCTGCTCGCCGAGTGGCAGGCACCGCAGTTCACCGCCATCTGGCAGCAGATCTTCCTGCTGTTCGTGGTGGCGCTGGTGGTCCTCCTGCCCCGGATCCCCACCGAGCGCCGCTACCGCTCGACGATCCTCGTGGCCGTGTTCACCGCCGCGTCCCTCCTGGGGAGCCGGAACGTCGTGGTGGCGTCGGTGGTGCTCATCCCGGTGCTGGCCATGGAGCTGAAGGGGCTCGGGTCGCTCTCGTCGTCGACCCGCAAGCCCGTCTACGGGATGGCGGTCGCGGTCATCGCGGCGGCCAGCGTGGGGTTGCTCGTCCTCGGCCTCGCGCAGCCGTCCTACGACCTCACGAGCTACCCGGTGTCGAGCATCACCTGGCTCCAGGACCGCGGGCGGCTCACGTCGCCCCACCGCGTGGCGGCGCTCGACATCACCGGCAACTACCTCGAGTTCCGCTATCGCGACAAGGTGAAGGTCTTCGTCGACGACCGGCTCGACATGTTCCCGCCCGACGTCGTGAAGGGGGAGCGCACCCTCATGAGCGGCGGCCGTGACTGGGAGAAGGTGCTCGACCGCTACAAGATCGACACCGTCGTGTGGGACGCCAACCTGCCGCTCAGCAGCCTGCTGCGGCTGTCACCGCACTGGAAGCTGGTCCACCGTGACAAGACCTGGAACGTCTTCCAGCGCGTGGGTGCCGTTCCCTCCTGACCGCCGTCAGTGCAGGGGGCCGAAGTACTCCTGGCAGCGCGGCCAGCGCTCGAGGTCGACCGCGCGGAACAGCTGGAACTTCGCCTGGACGATGGGCACGGGCCGCACCAGGTCGGGTCGCTGCGAGAGGTGCGCCAGCGCCGTGGTGCGACCGTGCTCGATGAACGTGAGCGACGCCGACCGGTGGCTCGAGGCGTAGGCGCGCAAGGTGAGCGCGGGCAGCGCGTAGCGGTTGTCGGCGTACCACTGCAGGGCCGGGTCGTCGGAGGACACCACGGTGATGAGGTCGGACTGCACGTCGGTGAGCGGCAGGGTGCGACGCACCACGAAGTGGTTGCTGCTGCCGTCGACGGTGCGCAGGTTGCCGTACATGTTCCAGCCGTAGGCCGTCTTCAGCTCGAGGTACGGGGTGAGTCCGTTGAGCACGACCAGGACCGGGATGATGGCCAGCACGGGATGCACCCGGAGCTGGTGCGAGGGCGGCAGGAGGGCCTCGGGGTCGTGCCGGGCCGACAGGAACCAGGCGACCACGGTGACGATGACCACGATGCCGTAGACGAGCCACAGGTCGCAGCCCCAGGCGCGCAGCAGCCGCGGGGCGGGCCAGCGGCGCGGGCCGGCGGCGTAGAGAAGTGGACCGATCGCGAGCAGCGCGACGAGGCCGAGGACGAGGCGGGTGGCC
>JADGOP010000090.1 GCA_017882935.1 Actinomycetota bacterium | reverse complement strand
GGTCGTCGACGCGGCGCAGCGCGACCCGGGTGGCGCCCCCGCCGTACTTGGCGGCGTTGTCGAGCAGGTTGGCGATGACCCGCACCAGGCGCCGCTTGTCGGCGCGCACGACGACGCCCGCCAGCTCGGCGTCGAGCTCCACCGGCACCTCGGTGCTGCTGTACGACGACACCGCCTGGATGACGAGCTCGGGGAGCCGCACCTCGTCGAGCTCGAGGCGCACCGCGCCGGCGTCGTAGCGCGAGATCTCGAGCAGGTCCTCGACCAGCTGGGAGAAGCGCTGCAGGTCGGCCGACATGAGGTCGAGCGCCGAGCGGAGCGGTCCCTCGGGGAGGTCGTCGCGCCGGGACTCGAGCACCTCCATCGAGGCCGCCAGCGTCATGAGGGGGGAGCGCAGCTCGTGGCTCACGTCGGACGCGAAGCGCGCGTCGCGGTCGATGCGGGATTCGAGCGCGCTCGCCATGTGGTTGAACGAGGTGACCAGCACGCCGAGGTCGGGGTCGTCGTCGGCGTCGAGCCGGGTGCTGAAGTGGCCGCCCGCGATGGCCTCGGAGGCGAGCCCCACCTCGGTGAACGGTCGCAGGATGCGGCGGCTCAGCCAGGCGCCCAGCGCGGTGCCCGCGAGCACGCTGATGGCGGCCGCCACGAGCAGCACGGTGGCCAGCGAGTCGAGCGTGCTCTGCACCTCGTTGAGCGACACGATCTCGAAGTACGACGCCTTGACCGACGGCAGCGGCAGGCCGATGACCAGCTCGGTCTCTCCTCCCAGGCGGTAGCGCATCTTGGCCGCGCGGCCGGCGGTGACCTCGCGCCGCACTGCGGCCGGGATGGCGTCCTCGCCGAACTGGGTGCTGACCTGCGCCCACTGCGCGGTGCCGTTCTTGTCGGTGGCGCGCAGCACGGGGCGCGAGCCGGTGGGCGTCTCGAGCGAGGTGAGGTCCTGCAGGAGCTGCTGGGTGGAGATGTCGGTCTGCGAGAGCTGCGACTGCAGGATCTTGGCGTTGGTGTAGCTCTGGCTCAGCGCCGCGGCCTCACGTTGCTTGAGCAGGTTCTGGCGGGTGAACCCGTAGGTGACGCCGGCGAGCAGCAGCGACAGCACCGCGGCGCCGAACGCGAACGACAAGGTGATCCTCGTGCGGAGCCGGAGGGAGCGAAGGCGGACGCGCCGTGCCACCCTCAGGTCTGGAGCTTGTAGCCGAGGCCCCGCACGGTGACGACGTGGCGCGGGTTCGCCGCGTCGTGCTCGACCTTGGTGCGCAGGCGGCGGACGTGCACGTCGACGAGACGGCCGTCGCCGAAGTAGTCGTAGCCCCAGACCCGCTCGAGCAGCACCTCGCGGCTGAACACCCGGCCGGGGCTGGAGGCCAGCTCGACCAGCAGGCGGAACTCGGTCTTGGTGAGGTGCACCTCGACGCCCGAGCGCCGCACGACACCCTCGTCGGGGATGATCTCGAGGTCGCCGAAGCGCAGGTGGGCGCTGCCGGGCTCGGTGGGACGCACCCGCCTCAGCAGGGCGCGGATGCGCGCCGACAGCTCCTTGGGGGCGAAGGGCTTGGTGAGGTAGTCGTCGGCGCCCGCCTCGAGGCCGGCGACCACGTCGTGGGTGTCGTCACGGGCGGTGACCATGACGATCGGGACGTCGCTGTTGCGGCGGATGGCGCGGCAGACCTCGAAGCCGTCGATGTCGGGAAGCATGATGTCGATGAGCACGACGTCGCTCGGACGCTGCTCGAACGACTCGAGCGCCTCCTCGCCGCCGGCTGCTTCCTCCACCTGCCAGCCCTCGGCCTCGAGTGCCAGCTTCACCGCGGTGCGGATGCGCTCGTCGTCTTCGACCGTCAAGATGCGCGTTCCCACGCCCTAGATCGTGCCCTATCGGAGGGGGTCGATGGGGGACGCCCCCAGAACTACTCGAACGCGGCGAGGAACGCGTCCTGCCCGGGGCCCTGCACGGTGCGGTAGTGGAGCCCTTCGGGGAGGTGGTCGGCGTAGCTGCGACACTCGCCCAGCGCGGCCGCTCCGGCAGAGGTGAAGCCGCAGACCTCGGCCAGGTCGATGTCGACGCGTGGCGGGGCATCGGCCACCGTGGACTGGAGCGCGGCGACCAGGGATCGGCCTGCCGCGTCGTCCAGGGGACCGCTGACGGAGAGCACGACGGACCCGTCGACCTCCTCGCAACGGACCTCGCCGGCGGCGGATCCGTTCGGGTCAGGGCCTGGGGGCGCGGCGGAAGAAGAGGTGGGCGGGGGGGCAGCCATCACGCTTCAACCTTCGGCGGCGTTCACCACAGCGCGGTTTCAGACACGTGTCATTCGCGTGTCGATGGGGCAACGGCTACGTGGCGCATCGGGGTGATCCGCTACGTGACCCCACCGGAGGACGGCGAGAGGTGCCGTCAGGCATCGGCGGCACCGGACTCGGTGAGCAGCGCAACGAGCTCGTCGTAGATCGGCGGGGCCGCCGCGACGGTCATGGCCGACGACGGCGCGCCGCCCGAGAGGTCGCCGACCCGGGCGCCCGCCTCACGCGCGATGAGGGCGCCCGCCGCATAGTCCCAGGTCGACAGCCCTTTCTCCCAGAACGCGTCGACGCGGCCGCACGCCACCTGGCAGAGGTCGGTGGCCGCGGCGCCGAGGCGGCGGATGTCGCGGATCCGGGGCAGCACCCGGGTCAGCACCTCGGCCTGGCGGCGCCGGCGCTCGGCCTCGTACGAGAAGCCGGTGGTGACGAGCGCCAGGGCCAGGTCGGCCCGGTCCGTGCAGTGGACGGCCCGGCCGTTGACGTGCGCCCCGCCGCCGACCGTGGCGGTGAAGACCTCGGCGCGCAGCACGTCGACCACCACCCCCGCCACCACGGAGTCGTCGACCGCTGCGGCGATCGACACGTTGAACCCCGGCAGGCCGTACCAGAAGTTGGTGGTGCCGTCGATCGGATCGACGAACCAGTGGACGCCGGACGAGCCCTCGGTGCGGGCACCCTCCTCGCCGTCGATGCCGTCGTGGGGGCGGGCCTGGCGGAGGCCCTCGACGATGAGCTGCTCGACGGCCCGGTCGGTCTCGGTGACCAGGTCGGTGGCGCTGGTCTTGGTGCTCGACTCGTGGTGCGCCTGCTGGACGGCCACGAGCAGGTGGTCGCTCGCCCGGGTGGCGAGGCCCTGGGCCAGGTCGAGCAAGTCGGCGGGGGCAGGGGGGTGCGTCGCGGCGTCGGTCACGCCTCCATCGTGCCTCGGTAGCCTCGACGCGGTGACCGATGCCCCGCTGGCCCCCGTCGACCTGCGCAGCGACACGGTGACCCGGCCCACCGAGGCCATGCGCCGCGCCATGGCCGAGGCCGAGGTCGGCGACGACGGCTACGGCGAGGACCCGACGGTGAACGCCCTCGAGGCCCGCGTCGCGGCACGCCTCGGCCGCGCTGCCGCGATGTACGTCCCCTCCGGGACCATGGCCAACCAGGTCGCCCTGCGCCTGCTCGGACGGCCCGGCACCCTGGTCGTGGCCGGCCGCCGCCAGCACGTCATCGCGCACGAGGCCGGTGCGGCGGGCGTGAACGCCTCGGCGCAGCTGCACGCGGTCGACGACCCGGGTGGCATCCCGTCGCACGAGGAGCTGTCCTGGCTGATCGAGGCGCGCGACCACCACTGGCCCGAGGTGAGCGCGGTGTTCGCCGAGAACACCCACCTCATGGCCGGCGGCGCGCCCTGGGGGGCGGCCGACCTCGAGCGGCTGGCCGCACCCGGCCTGCCTGTCCACCTCGACGGTGCCCGCCTGTTCCACGCCGAGGTCGCCCTGGGGGTCCCGGCGGCCGAGCTGTCGGCGGCCGCGACCACGGTGTCGTGCTGCCTGTCCAAGGGCCTCGGCGCGCCGGTCGGGTCGCTGCTGGCCGGCTCGGCCGAGCTCATCGACCGGGCCCGGTCCGAGCGCAAGCGCCTCGGCGGCTCCATGCGCCAGGCGGGCATCGTGGCCGCCGCGGGGCTGGTGGCGCTCGACCAGCACGTCGAGCGGCTGGCCGACGACCACCGTCGGGCCGCGCAGCTCGCCGGGGCCGTGGCCGAGCGGTGGCCCGGCGCGATCGACCCCACCGACGTCCGCACCAACATCGTGCTGTTCGGCCACCCCGACGCAGCCGCGCTGCTGGCGCACCTCCACGCCTCGGGCGTGCGCGCCGGCACGGTGGGTCCGGGGCTGGTCCGCTTCGTCACGCACCTCGACGTCGACGACGACGGGCTCGCCCGCGCGCTCGACGCCATCCGCACCGCTCCCTGACCGCACCGCACTAGGTTGCGCCCGTGCCCGACCTGCTCAGCGAGGTGCCCGACCGGGCGCTCGCCGTCTACGCCCACCCCGCCGACGCCGAGGTGGCCTGCGGAGGCACCCTCGCCCGGTGGGCCGCGGCGGGCTGCGAGGTGTCGCTGGTGGTGTGCACCCGGGGCGACAAGGGCAGCCACGACCCCGCGGCCGACCCGGCCACCGTGGCCGCAGCACGCGCCGACGAGGTGGAGGCGGCCGTGGCGGCCCTCGGTGTGGCCCGCCACGAGGTGCTGGGCCACGCCGACGGCGAGGTCGAGAACACCGCCGAGCTGCGCGCCACGCTGGTCAACCGCATCCGCACCTGGCGCCCCGACGTGGTGCTGGGCCACGACCCCACCGCAGTGTTCTTCGGCGACGGCTACGTGAACCACCGCGACCACCGGGTGGTGGGCTTCGCGCTGCTCGACTCGGTGTCACCCGCGTCGGCGAGCCCGCTCTACTTCCCCGATGCCGGCCCCCCGCACCGCGTGGGTGCGCTGCTCCTGTCGGGCACCCTCGAAGCCGACTGCTACGTCGACATCAGCACCTCCCTCGCCGCCAAGGCGGCGGCGCTGCGGTGCCACGCGAGCCAGCTGGCGGGTGCCGAGGACTGGGTCGACGACCTGGTCGAGGGGCGGGCGCACGAAGCCGGGCACGAGGCGGGCATCGACGCCGCCGAGGCCTTCCGCCGCATCACCTCGCACTGACCGCCGACCTCCACCCGTTCTTTGAAGGGAACTCCCCCTCAGGGGTGGGGTTTCCTTCAAGGAACGGGTGGGGACCGGCGGGGACCGTCGGTGCGGGGGTTCCCGCCCTCCTGGATGGTGTGCCACTCCTGCATGGCCCGCAGCACCAGCACCGCCACCACCGCGACGCCGACGGCCCCGATGACGGCGCCGACGAGCAGGCCGAGGCCCTGCCCGACGGGGTTGTAGCGGGTCACGTGGAGGCGACGGTCGGTGTCCTGGATGCGCACCAACGCCCAGCCGATGAGCCCACCGCACACGCCGCCGATCAGCACCGACACGAACGCCAGGATCCGCGCCGAGCGCGGCGCGACCGCGGCGTCGAGGGGGCGTTCGTCGGTCGTGGCCACGGTTCGAGCGTAGAGGCGGGCCGGCCCACCCCGAGAACCCGGCGAGCGTGCGAGCCGCACGCGCTCGACGGCAAAACAGGCACACTTGGTGGATGAAGGAGTGGCGCGTGGCCGGGGCGGTGCTGGAGGCACCCGAGGGGGTGTTGCTGGTGTGCAACCGCCGCCGCGACGGGTCGCTCGACTGGTCGCCCCCGGGCGGCGTGATCGATGCCGACGAGGGCGTGCTCGACGGCCTGACGCGCGAGGTGCTCGAGGAGACCGGCTTCGTGGTCACCGCGTGGGCCGAGCCCCCGCTCTACCAGGTCGTCATCGAGGCGCCCGACCTCGGCTGGCACCTCGTGGCCTCGGTGCACCGCGCGGCCGAGTACACCGGCGAGCTGGTCGTCGAGGACCCGGACGGCATCGTCGTGGACGCCGGCTGGGTGCACCTCGACGCCTGCCCGGAGCGCCTCTCGCTGGGCCACCCCTGGGTCGGCGAGCCCCTCGTCGAGTGGCTCACCGAGCGCTGGGCCCAGCCGCGTCGCTTCGACTACCGCATCGACGGCGCCACGCTGCGGGAGGCCTCGGTGAACCGTCTCGCCGGACCGTGACCCCGCCGTGACCGCGGCGCGCACCATCCTCCACGTCGACATGGACGCGTTCTACGTGTCGGTGGAGCTGCTGCGCCACCCGGAGCTGCGCGGCCAACCCGTGGTGGTGGGCGGCACGGGTGGCCGGGGGGTCGTGGCGGCCGCGTCGTACGAGGCGCGCGCGTACGGGGTGCACTCGGCCCTCCCGTCGTCGCGGGCCCGCCGGCTCTGCCCCCACGCGGTGTTCCTGCCGGGCGACCACGCGCTCTACGCCGAGGTGAGCGTGCGGGTGATGGAGCGGTTCAAGACCTTCACGCCGCTGGTCGAGCCGCTGTCGCTCGACGAGGCCTTCCTCGACGTCACCGGCGCACGCCGCACGGCGGGGTCGGGCGAGGACATCGCCGCCGCCATCCGGGCGGGGGTCCTCGAAGGTGAGGGGCTGGTCTGCTCGGTGGGCGTTGCGCCCAGCAAGTTCCTGGCCAAGCTGGCGTCGCAGGCGGCCAAGCCGCGGGCGGGTCGACCGGGGCAGCCCCCCCGACCGGGCCCGGGGGTGTTCGTGGTGCGCCCCGGGGCCGAGCTCGCGTTCCTGCACCCGCTCCCGGTCTCGGCACTGTGGGGCGTCGGCCCGGCGACGCTGGCGAAGCTGCAGGGCATCGGCGTGGCGACGGTGGGCGACGTGGCGCGGCTGCCCGAGGCCGCCATGGTGGCGCGGCTGGGCGAGGCGGCCGGGCGGCACCTCCACCAGCTGTCGCTCGCCATCGACCACCGGCCGGTGGTGCCCGACCAGGTCCCCAAGTCGGTGGGCCACGAGGAGACCTACCCCCACGACCTCCACCGGCGGGAGGACCTCGATCGCGAGCTGGTCCGCCTCGCCGACGCCACGGCCCGGCGGCTGCGGCGGGCGTCGCTCGCCGGGCGCACGATCACCCTGAAGGTCCGCTTCGGCGACTTCCGCACCATCACCCGCTCGTCCACCCGCCCCGCGGCCGTCGACAGCGCCCGTGCGATCGGCCGCGTGGCTCGTGCCCTGCTGGAGGAGATCGACGTCTCGGGCGGGGTCCGGCTGCTCGGGGTGAGCGTGACCAGGTTCGAGCCGCCCGGGGGCCACCAGCTCACCCTGGAGCCCGAGGACGACGATGCTTGGTCCGAGGCCGAAGCCGCCGTCGACCGCATCCGCGATCGCTACGGGAGCGCCGCCATCGGCCCCGCGGTGCTGGCGGGACCGGACGGGCTCAAGGTGAAGCGCCGCGGGGAGCAGCAGTGGGGCCCGCAGGATCCCTCATGAACATCCGCTGACGGCTTCCGTCCCGACGTTGTCGACTGCGAAACGTTGTGCGAGACTCGCGTCGTCCTACGCCGACTGATCGGTCTGTGAGACGGGAACGCGGGGCGAAGGGGAAGCAAGCGTGCCACTCTCCGAAGACGAGCAGAAGATCCTCCACCAGATCGAGCAGCAGTTCCTCGAGCACGATCCCGTGCTCGCGGGCGAGCTCGAGAACACCACGCTGTGGCGGCACGCGCTCAACCGCATGAAGTGGGCCACCGCGGCGTTCGTCCTCGGTGTGGTGGTGCTGATCGTGGCGCTCGCCACCGCCACGTCGTTCGTGGTGGCATTCGGCGGCTTCGTGGTCATGCTCGCCGCCACGCTCTGGTTCGAGCGCAACGCCCGCAAGCTGGGCCGCGCCGGCTGGGAGCACGTGAGCGGCTCCGCTCGCAGCGGCGGGCTGCGCGACTACCTGGGCGGCACCCAGCAGCGCATGCGCGACCGCTTCAACCGCGACGACTGACGCTCAGGCGGGGCCCCAGCACCGGAGCGCCGCGGCGTCGCCGTGCCGGACGGCTGCGCTCGACACCGCCCAGGCGCCGGCCCGGCGAGCGGGGGTCGATGGCGTAGAAGGCCCGGCGGGCCCGTCCCATCCGGGCGTGCGCCACCTCCACCAGGGCCGCGGCGCGCGCTCGTGCCTCGAGGGCGGCCTCGGCCGACACCCCGTCGGGGTCCCAGGCGGCGGTC
>JADGOP010000089.1 GCA_017882935.1 Actinomycetota bacterium | reverse complement strand
CGCAGCACGACCTGGTCGACGTTGAGGCCCGTGCGGGTGCCGGGGGTGCTGCGCAGCGCGTGGTCGCCCTTGCCGAGGCTCACGCCGGCGGCGGAGGTGCAGGCCGTGAACGACACCGGGTCGCCGGCGGTGGCCCGTGCCACCGTGCCGTGGAGGGCGATCGGGACGTCGCGGCCGTCGAGCTGCACCAGGCCCGACCGGCAGGCCGACGAGAGGGCGCCCTGCGGGGCCCGCACCACGGTGCCCGGGATGCCCCACTCGGCGATGGCGACCGGCAGCGCCACGTTGGAGGTGCTGTACCAGTCGCGGGTGTAGACCTCGTGCTCGCCGGCGATGGTGATGCGGATGTCCTTGCCGGTGACCCGGGGGAACGTCACGTGCACCGTGCTGGCGCCGTTCGGGGTGGAGCTGGTGGGCACGTTCCCGAGCAGGGCGGTGACGGGCGCCTTGCCGTCGGCGCTGATCTTGATGCGGGTCGGCAGCGAGTGCCGGCCATCGGCGACCACCTGCAGGTCGAGGTGGTCGAAGCTGACGGCCTTGGGCAGCTTGTAGTTGGTCCAGTCGCCCACGGCCGAGAGGAAGCCGGTGGACCAGGCGGTGGCCGGGTTGCCGTCGATGGCCGCCGAGGCCCGGGCGCCGGGGTCACCGGGCAGGTGGCGGCTCGACGTGGCCGTGACGCCGCCCCGCGAGGCCGGGGGCAGTCCGAGCGCGGCGTCGAGCCGCGCGTCGGACGCCAGGTCGGCGAGGCGGACGTCGCCGGTGATGGCGAACGAGCGCCGTGCGGGGAGGTTCCAGATGCGGGCGAGGGCGAGCTCCTCGTCGCGCCGCACGGCGTTGCTGGGCTGGGTGCGCTGGCGGGTGAGGAGGATGGCCAGGGCGTTCTCGTTGGAGCCGGCGCCGGCCTGGGCGAGGGTCTCGGTGGGCAGGCGGATCAGCTCGTTCACGTGGGGCGGGTTGGCGCCCACGTCGAGCTCGGCGATGCCGACCGGGCCCGTGCCCGAGAAGACCTTGAGGTCGTTGCGGTTGGTGCTGATCACCTCGACGGTGAGCTTCTTGAAGCTGCGGCGGGGAAAGGTGAGCACCTGGCCCGCGAGCGTGCGCGACACGGGGTCGAGCGTCTCGTCGACGGGGGGACCGTCGTCGAAGTGCAGGGCCACCTTCGTGAGCCAGCGGTTGCGCACGCCGGTGAGGGGCTGCACCAGGCGCACGTGGTCGGTGGTCTGGGTCTTGCCGAAGGTCAGGTTGAGCTTCTCGTGGTTGACCGGCGCGAAGCCGCCCACCTGCCACATGGTGTACGGGTTGCCGTCGACCGCGTTGGCGGCCCGGTCCTCGGGCGTGTAGCTCACCGGGTTGCCGTAGTTGGTGGCGGTGGCCACGACCCCGCCGCGCTGCTCCGACACGGTGCGGGACGCGTCGGTGGCGGTCGGGAAGAGGTCGACGCGCTGGTCGCCCGGGTCGGCGACGAGGGGCTTCTCGCCGGCCCGCTCGGTGTACCCGGTGGTATCGTGCAGGGTGCCCCAGCGCTCGGCCCGCTTGCGGCTGGTGTCGGTGAGCACCAGCGCGGCGCCGTTGGCCAGCTGCTTCTGGAGGGCTGCGGTGTCGTTGGCGAAGGTGCCGCCGTAGAAGAGCAGCTCGTGGCCCGTGAGCAGCTGGGCCTCCGAGGCGTAGACGGTGCCGTAGCCGTCGCCCACGAGCACCACCGGGTTGCTGGTGGGCGCGGCGCGCACCATGGGCTCAGGGTCGAGCACGGGCACGATCGCCACCTTCGGCGGGTTCTTCAGGTTGGGGTTGGAGCCCAGCTCGGTCTCGTCGAGGAGGGGGAACCGCGGGTCGGGCACGTTGGAGCCCGTCCCGCCGAAGCCGATGGGCTTGCCGAGGCCCTGGCTGGCGCCCGTGCCCTCGGCCCGGGTGACCAGGTCCCACAGCAGCTTGGGGCGCGGCAGCAGGTAGCGCTCGTAGGTGAGGTCGGAGCGCACGTTGATATCGCCCGCGGCCATGAAGCGGGCGATCGGCGCCAGCGCGCTCGACTCGAGCACCCCGTCCTGGAGGGTGGTGTCGAAGGCGTCGAGGAAGTCGGCCGACGGCGGCGTGCCGTAGGGGACCAGCTCGCGGGCCACGTAGTCACGGCTCATGAGCCCCGGCGTGATGGGGTCGACGGTGGCGCCCCAGCGGTAGGAGGCGAAGTCGGAGCCGGGGATCTCGAGCACCCGGGTGCTGTTGTCCTGCCGGTCGAGGGCCTTGATGTCCTGCGTCCAGTAGCTGGGGACGTCCTGGGGGTGCTGGAGGTACTTGGCGATCAGCTGTCCGGTGAACAGCGGCGGGTAGTTGACGAACACGAGCAGCAGCAGCACGCCCACGCCGGCCAGGACCCGCCGGTCGGGGAGTGCCGCGCCGAGCACCTTCGGGCCGTTGGGGTAGCGGGCCGAGAGGGCACCGACCGCGGAGCCGAGCAGCACGGCCATGCCGAGCACCAGCAGCGGCACCGCGCGGGGCATGCTGCGCATGGCGCCGCCTGCCTGCGAGGTCTGCAGCAGCCGGCGGAAGATCGCGCCGAGCACCGGCGGGTTGCCCCACGGATGGGCGCCGACGGCCAGGATCGTGCCGATCACGACCAGCGCGACGAAGTAGGCGCGGTCGCGGAACCGGCCGAGCCCGCTGCCGAGCAACCCCAGCGCGGGCAGCAGCAGCGACGTGCCGATCAGCCAGAGGTGCTGGGTGTAGGGCTCGCCGATCTGGACGAAGTTGCCGTACTTGTCGCTGCCGTAGACGAACCAGTAGCCGAGGCCGCGCAGCACCTCGGTGGCCGAGGAGGTGCTGGCCACGGTCTTGGCGGTCTCGGTGAACCGCAGGATGTCGATGCCGTAGCGACCCTGGGCCCACAGGCCCGACATCCACCACAGCGAGGTGACGAACGTGAGCAGGCCGATGCGCGCGTAGGCGCCCAGGGCCCGGCGCCAGGTGGCCTCGCGGTTCACCCAGACGCAGAACGGCAGCCACAGCGTCGTGCCGACCAGCACGAAGACCAGGGAGGTGGCGTTGATGCCCCCGATGAGCTGTACGACGATGGCGAACAGGGCGGCGTCGCGCCAGCCCTTGCCCCGGATGGCCCGGATGGTGAAGGCCACCATCCAGGGGAAGCCCGACCACGGCGACGCCACCACCGAGTGCTTGGCGGCGTAGTCGAGCAGGTACGGGCTCAGCATGTAGACGAAGGCGGCGACGGTGACGGCCGAGCCCGTCCAGCGCAGGGTGCGGAGCAGGTAGACCACCCCGGCACCCGCAGCGAACAGCAGCGTGCCGAGCCAGAGGCGCTGGGCCACCCACACGGGCAGGCCGATCTCGCGCATCACCCAGTAGTAGGGGCCCATCGGGAAGAGGTAGCCGATGGTCTGGTGCGTGACCGTGCCCATGCCGACCTGCGGGTCCCACATCTGCAGGGCCGTGCGCATGAGGCGGCCGGGGTCGAGGTACAGGTAGATCTTGGTGTCGGCGCTCAGGATGTCGGGCTTGGTGAACAGCAGGGGGACGTACGCGACGAACGCGAGGGCCGCGTAGATGCCCTTCCCTCGGGCGCGCTGGCGCCAGCGATCGGCTCGGGTCATCGCCAGCGGCCGGTGCGGCCCCGGTGCCCCCGCCCGTGGGTCTCCTCGGCGAGTGCCGTGAGCACGCCGAGCGCGGTGGCGTCCCAGGTGAAGCGCGACGCGTGGTCGAGGGCACCCTCGGAAAGCGTGGTCCACAGCGCATCGTCGACGCAGACCTTGGCGATGGCCGCGCCCAGGTCGGGCTCGTTGTCGGCCAGCAGCCCGCTGCTGCCCTCGGCGACCGCGTCGGTGTGGCCCGCGATGCGCGTGGCGACCGCCGGGGTGCCGCAGGCGGCCGCCTCGGTGAGGGTCATGCCCCAACCCTCGCGTGCCGAGGCGCTGGCGATGAGTCGGGCCTCGCGGTAGGTGCGGACGAGCTCCTCGTTGCTGATGCCCTGCACGAACGTCACCCAGTCGCCGTTGCCCATGCGGCGCACCAAGGTGTCGAGCTTGTCGTGCTCGTAGCCGCTGCCGACGATGGTGAGGGTGAGGTCGGGGACGAGGCGGCGGGCCTCGGTGCACGCCCGGATGAGGTAGTCGAAGCGCTTGACCGGCACCAGCCGCCCGACGGCCACGACGTTCGGTGGCGGCGGGATGCGGGGCCCGGGGGCCGGGGAGAAGCGGGGGTGCACGCCGGGCGGCACGACGTCGACGCGGTCGGCCGGGAACCCGAGGTCCTCGACGATCTCCGTCTTCGACGACTCCGACAGGGTGACGACCCGCTCACCGCGGTAGAGCGGTGGGGCGACGCGGCGCTCGAGCGAGTTGCCGAGCTTGGCGAGCGCCGGCGGCAGCACCATGCCCCACATCTGGGCGTGGACGTGGTGCAGCACGATGATCTTGGGGCCGCGGGTCCACACCGGCGAGAAGAACGGCATGCCGTTCCAGATCTCGACCAGGCCGTCGCGCGGCCCGTGGTTGCGGGCGATCTCGGCGAGCGCGGCCCGGGGGAACACCAGGTAGCGGCCGGCGCGGCGGATGACCCGGTAGCCGTCGCGCTCGGCGACCGGCGGCTGGCCCGCCGCGAACGAGGTGCGCAGGGTGACCTCGATGCCGGCCTCGGCCCACAGCCGGGCGATCATCGCCGCGTGGACCTCGGAGCCGCCGGCCTCGGGGTCGTCGAGGTCGCGCCACGACAGCAGGTGCACCCGGTGCAGCCCCGCGCGCCCCGCGATCTCGGCGAGTGCCGCGATGGTGTCGGGGTTGCTGGGCGCGGGGTCAGGGATCAGGTGCGAGGCGCTCATGGGGCGAATGACCGACGGGCGACCGAACCGGGATGGTCGCGCTTCAGGCGTTGGAGGGGCGAGCGTACCCGGTCCCGGCGGGTGCGGGGGCACACGGCCACCAGCGGTCGGGCCCACCGGTGGCCCCCGGGCGGCGCGGGCCGGGAGCACGACGTCCTATGAGGCCGCGGCGTTGTGGGGCGCTTCCGGCTGCGTCGGCGCGGCGGCCTCACAGGACAAGATGCCTGTGCTTGCCGGGTCGGACGACCGGCCAGGCCCTCGGGTGGCTGCGCCGCGTCCGCCTGTCCGCTCGTCCTCTATGATCCCGGTCCTCCGTTGCGACCATCCCGATGCCGGGTCGCCTGTTCCTGACCGTCGCCCCCTCCCGGGAGGATGATCGTGCCCACTGCCGCTCCCACCAGCTTCGACGAGGCGTTCGCCGCCGTGTCCGACGTCGAGGGCTGGATGACGCCCGACCAGGCCCGGCGCCTGTGGGACCGGGCCTCCGAGCTGGGCCAGGGGTCGCGCATCGTCGAGATCGGCAGCTTCCGGGGCCGGTCGGCGATCGTGCTGGCCAGCGCCGCCCCCGCGGGCACCGAGGTGGTCGCCATCGACCCCCACATCGGCACCGACCGGGGCCCCCAGGAGATCGTCACCACCGAGGAGCTCGGCCAGAGCGACAACGAGGTGTTCAACGCCAACCTCGAGGCCGCCGGCGTGCGCGAGCGCATCCGCCACGTGCGCAAGAAGTCCGAGGACGCCCTCGGCGACGTCGACGGCGCCATCGACCTGCTCTACATCGACGGCGCCCACCGCTACGGGCCCGCCCGCGACGACATCGTGCGCTGGGGCGAGCGGGTCGTGGCCGGCGGCACGCTGCTCATCCACGACTCGTTCAGCTCGGTCGGCGTCACCCTGGCGCTGCTGCAGTCCACCACCTTCGGGGGCTCGTGGACCTACATCGGGCGCTCCCAGTCGATGGCCGAGTACCGCCACACGCCCACCCGGGGCTCGGGCCGGGCCCGCAACGTCGGCCGGCAGCTGGCGCAACTTCCCTGGTTCCTGCGCAACGTCGTGATCAAGGTGCTCATGGTTGCCAAACTGGGTCGGCTCACGCGCTTCCTGGGACACGACGCCGAGACCTGGCCCTACTGACCGCTGCCCCACCGGGCGCCGAACACCTGCACTGCGAGGAACCCCATGCCACTGGCCGGTATCGCTCCCGAGGGGGAGCCCTTCGGATTGACCATCGTGATGCCCGTCTACAACGAGCTGGCCACGCTGCGCCACGCGCTCGACCGGCTCCTGGCGGTCGACATGCCGGTGGCCACCGAGGTGCTCGTGGTCGACGACGGCTCCACCGACGGCTGCCTCGACACCATCGCCGACCTCGAGTCGTCGGGTCGGGTGCGGGTGGTGCGCCAGCCTCGCAACGCCGGCAAGGGCTCGGCCCTGCTGCGGGGCATCTCCGAGGCCTCGGGCGACTACCTCAGCATCCTCGATGCCGACCTCGAGTACGACCCCAGCGACTTCGTCCAGCTGCTGGTGCCGATCCTCAGCGGGGAGACCAACGTCGTCTACGGCACCCGCAACTTCGGCGGCCACGCGGCCTACTCGTTCTGGTACGTCATCGGGAACAAGGCCCTCGCCATGTGGGCGAGCCTGCTGTTCGACGCCTGGCTGAGCGACATCGAGACGTGCCTCAAGGTGGCGCCCACCGAGCTGTGGCGCAAGGTCGACCTGACCTCCAACGGGTTCGGCATCGAGGCCGAGGTCACGGGCAAGTTCCTGGGCATGGGTGAGCGCATCTTCGAGTCGCCCATCAGCTACAAGGCGCGGGGCCGCGAGGAGGGCAAGAAGCTGCACTGGACCGATGGGGTCGAGGCGCTGTGGATCCTGCTCAAGATCCGTCTCCAGAAGCGCTGACGCGCCGGCGCCGAGGCTGCCGCCCGTGACGGCCACCCCGCGCACCCTCCCGCTCGAGACCGCCGCGTCGTCACCGCCCGGCTCGGGCGCGACCCGGGCGGGCAAGCGGCTCGGCTTCCTGCCCGCGCTCGAGGGCATCCGGGGCGTGGCCCTGTTCATCGTCCTCACCGACCACATCGGGCTCTTCATCGTGCCCCGCTACAGCCCCTGGCTCGTGCCGGGTGGCTTCGTGGCGATGGACATCTTCTTCACCCTGAGCGGCTTCCTCATCACCGCCCTGCTGCTCGGTGAGCTGGCTCGCACCGGCACCATCGACTTCGGCAAGTTCTTCAAGCGGCGCGCGGTGCGCCTGCTGCCGGCGCTGCTGCTGGTGCTCGGCGCGCACTACCTGCTCACCCTCTACCTCGGCACCAGCCTCCACGTCGAGAACCGCAGCGACCTGTTCGCCCTCACCTTCACGGCCAACTACCAGCACTCGCTGGGCATCACCCCGCCGTGGGACCTCAACATCATCTGGAGCCTCGCGGTCGAGGTGCAGTTCTACCTGGTGTGGCCCTTCATGCTGTGGGCCATCTACCGCTGGGGGCGCACCGTCCGTCGCATGGCCTTCGCCATGGTCGCGATCATCGTGGCCGCCTCGATCACGCGGGCCGTCGAGTTCCAGCGCTGGGGCTGGGAGGCCGTGTACTACCGCTTCGAGGGGCGCATCGACGCCTTCGTCATCGGCGGCCTGCTGTCGCTGTTCTGGTTCCACGACCGCCTGCCGCGTCGCCTCATCCCCTGGCTCGCGCTCGTCGGCTGGGTGGTCCTCATCACCGTGCTGTGGACCGGCCGCTTCCCGCAGCACTACCTGTACCAGTGGGGCTACCTGGGGCTGAACCTGGCGGGCGGCGCCGTCATCGCGGCCTGCCTCTTCAACGACGGCATCTGGGCCCGCATCCTGTCGGCCCGGTTCCTGCGCCTGGCCGGACGGGTGTCGTACTCGTTCTACCTGGTGCACATGCAGGTCTACTTCTGGGTGATCACGCGGCGGCCGTGGTGGCCGGCCTGGCAGCAGATCGTGGTGGCCCTGTCGGGGTCGATCGTGCTCGGGTCGATCTGCTACCTGGTGGCCGAGCGCCCCCTGCTCGGCCGCCCGCCCATGCGCAAGTGGCGCAAGTCGACCCCCGCCGACGCCGACCCGACCCCGGCCCCTTCCTGAGACGCCACTCCTCGTTTTGGGTGGGAATCGGCGTGCCGGGGC
>JADGOP010000088.1 GCA_017882935.1 Actinomycetota bacterium | reverse complement strand
CGAGGGTGCGGGCGTGCGTGGCCTCGAGGACCACGGCCGGTGCCGCACCGGCCTCGAGGGCCTCCTGCCACCGGCTGGCGCACAGGCACCAGCGGTCGCCGGGCTGCAGCCCCGCGAAGCCGTGCTCGGGCAGGGGGGTCGACAGGTCGTTGCCGACCTGCTGCGAGTACGAGAGGAACTCCTCGGTGACCACCACGCACACGGTGTGCACCCCGGCATCCTCGGCGCCCGTGTCGCAGCAGCCGTTGCGGTAGAAGCCGGTGAGGGGCGAGATGCTGCAGGTCTGGAGCTCGCCTCCGAGCACGTTCTGGGCCATGCCCCCCATCCGAGCACATCGGTCGGGCCCGCGGGGCCCGACGCCGCGCGCGGTCACGGACCCGGAAAGGTTGCCGTCAGGGCCCGCCCGGATGCCCGGTCGGTCACCCGCCGGAGGCCATGATGGACGGCCATGCACGCCCGACCGACCAACCGACCCACCGCTGCCACGGTCGCGGTGGGGGCCGAGGTCGAGGGGGGCAGCGTCCTCCGCAGCCGGGCGCGATCCGGCCTCGGCATCATCGGCGCCGTGGTGCTCGCGCTTCTCGTGCTCGGCCCCGTCAGCCGCCCGGCCGCCGCGTCGACCCGGGCCGCCGAGGCCCGCCGCGCCGCCCACGAGCAACAGCGCGTCAACACGCTCAACGCCCCGAAGGCCGTGGTCCTGGGGCTCGTCGAGGGCATCACCGAGTTCCTGCCCATCAGCTCCACCGGGCACCTGCTCGTCACCGACCGCCTGCTCGACGTGGGCCAGACGAGCGCCGACAAGGACGCGGCCGACACCTACGCGGTGGCCATCCAGCTCGGGGCCATCCTGGCGGTCCTGGTGCTGTACCGGAAGCGCATCGGCACGCTGTTCGAGGGCCTCATCGGGCGCGACGAGCAGGGCCGCGGCATCCTGGCCAGCATCGTGGTCGCGTTCCTGCCGGCGGCGGTCGTCGGCGCGGCGTTCGACCACTCCATCAAGGCCCACCTGTTCGGCACGTGGCCCGTGCTGGCGGCGTGGGTCGTCGGCGGCGTCGTCATCCTGATCTTCGCCCGCAACCCCCGGTTCAAGCCCGGCCACCCCGGCCTGTCGATCGAGGCGCTGTCCATCCGAGCCGCACTGATCATCGGTCTGGCCCAGGTGCTGTCGCTCTGGCCCGGCACCAGTCGCAGCCTCGTCACGCTGCTCGCCGGGCTGCTCGTGGGCCTCACGCTCTCGGCCGCGGTGGAGTTCACCTTCCTGCTCGGCCTCCTCACGCTCACCGCGGCGACGGTCTTCGAGCTGGCCAAGAACGGCAACATCCTGTTCCAGGCCTACGGCTGGGTGAACCCGCTGATCGGGTTCCTCGTGGCGTTCGTGGCCGCGCTGGTGGCGATCAAGTGGATGATCGAGTACCTCAAGCGGCACGACCTCGCGATCTTCGGCTACTACCGCCTCGCCGTCGCGGCCCTCGTGGCGGTGCTCCTCGTCACCAACGTCATCTGACACGCCCGGCCCGCGACGCATGCCCGTGACCACCCATCCCCGCACCCCGGTGCTCGTCGGGGTCGGCGTCGCGCACCAGCACCACGACGACCCCATGCTCGCGGCCGAGGCCATCGACCTCATGGCCGTGGCCGCCGAGCGCGCCGCCGAGCACGCCGGGGGGCCGGCCCTGCTCGCTGCCGTCGACGCGGTGCTGGTGCCGGAGGGGACCTGGGGCTACTCCGATCCCGGCCGCCTCCTGGCCGACCTCTTCCACGCGCCCTCCGCCCGCACCCTGGTGGCCGACGTCGGGGTGCTCCAGCAGACGATCGTGACGCGGGCGTGCGAGCTGCTCGGCAGTGGCCGCGCCGATGTGGTGCTGGTGGTCGGCGGGGAGGCCAGGTTCCGCGACCTCCGGGCACGCATCACGGGGAGCGAGGTGCCGGAGACCGCCCAGGCCGGCGTCGCGCCCGACGAACGGCTCTCGCCGGCGTCGGAGATCCTGCCCGCGGTCGAGATCCACCACGGCCTCGCGGTCCCGGCCCACCAGTACGCGGTCATGGAGACGGCCCTCCGCGCGGCCGACGGGCTCAGCCCCGCCGAGCACACCCGGCGGCTCGCGGCGCTGTGGGCCGCGTTCGGCGACGTGGCCCGCACCAACCCCGATGCCTGGGACCACGATCCCCTCGGCGCCGACGCCCTCACCCACCCATCCGCGGGCAACCCCCTGCTCGCCATGCCCTACACGAAGCGTCACTGCTCGCAGTGGAACGTCGACCAGGCTGCGGCGCTCCTCATCTGCTCGAGGGACGGGGCGCGGCGCTTCGGGCGCGACGACAGCGGCTGGGTCTTCCCCGTGGCGGCCGTCGAGTCCAACGCGATGCTCCCCCTGTCGCGCCGGGCCCAGCTGCACCGGTCCGAGGGGTTCCGCCGGTGCGGCGCGCGGCTTGCCACCCTCACCGGGGCCGCGCCGTCCGCCGCCGACCACCTCGACCTCTACAGCTGCTTCCCGGCCGCCGTTCAGATCCAGGCGCGCGAGCTCGGCATCGACACCGCGCGCCCGCTCACGGTGACCGGTGGGATGACGTTCGCCGGCGGCCCGCTGAACAACTACGGCCTGCAGGCCCTGGCCGCCCTGGCCACGAGGCTGCGGGGGCAGCCGGGCGCCACCGGCCTGATCACGTCGGTCAGCGGGATGCTCACGAAGCAGGGCGCGGCGTGGTGGTCGAGCACCCCGCCGGCGCAGGGGTTCCGCCACGACGACCTCAGCGACGAGGTGGCGGCGCACGAGCATCCCCTCGACCTCCTCGACGAGCACAACGGTCCCGCCACCATCGCCGGGTACACCGTGGCCCATGCCGCCGGGGAGCCGGTGCAGGCCGTGGTGATCGCCACCACGGGCGGAGGTCGACGCTGCGTGGCCACCAGCTCCGCCGTCGACCTGCTGCCGTCGATGATCGCCGACGAGTGGGTGGGGCGCGCGGTCGAGGTGCGGGGCAACGAGTTCCACGCCTGAGAGACCGCGCGGATGGGCGCTTCCACGTCGCACGGCAGGGCGGCCTCTCAGGACAAAGAGCCTGTGCTTGCTGGGTCGGACGAGCGAACAGGTGCAGGGACGGCTGCGCCGTAGCCGCCTATCCGCTCGTCCTCTGAGCGGCCCTCTAGGGTGCGAACCGCCGCACACGACCCCCGGGGGGACCCCATGGACCACGCCGTCGACCGAGCCCGCGACCTCTTCGACCAGCTCGATGCCGCCGCGGCCGCCACCCCCGCGGGCGAGCCCGTCCCCCGGTCGTCGGTCGACGCCATCATCGAGGCCGGCGTGCACGCCGTGTCGGTGCCGCGCGACGTGGGGGGTCTCGAGCTCCCCCTGTCCGAGGCCATCGACGTGTGGGCCGAGCTGTCCCGCGCCGACGGCTCCACCGGCTGGTGCGCCTTCGCCGCCGACATCACCGCGGCCTACTTCGGCGCCTACCTCCCCGACGACGGCGCCGCCACCGTCTTCGCCGACGGCGTACCTGTGATGGCCGGGCAGTTCGCACCCAACGGCACCGCCGCAATCGACGGAACCGACCTCGTCCTCAACGGCGACTACCAGTTCGGCAGCGGCATCGCACACGCCTCGTGGGTGGGAGCCGGGGTGCTCGCCGGTCCCGACGCCGCTGAGTACCTGTTCACGTGCTTCCCGGCCGAAAAGGCCGAGCTGCGGGGCAACTGGGACGTGCTCGGCCTCCAGGCCACCGCCAGCTACGACTACGGCGTCCGCGACGTGCGCGTGCCGCGCTGCCACTCGTTCGACTTCTTCGCGCCGAAGGTGCACCGGGGCGGGCCCATGTACACGCTCGGGGTGCTGCCCATCACCGCGGCCGGCCACTCGGGCTGGGCGCTGGGCGTCACCCGGCGCGCGCTCGACGAGCTCGCCGCGCTCGCCACCGACACCACGAGGATGGGTGCGAGCTCGTCACTCGCCGAGAGCGAGCGCTTCCTCCACGAGTACGGCACCCTCGAGAGCCGCTACCTCGCCGGCCGCGCCTGGATCCACGAGCTGCTCGTCGACGCCGAGGCACAGGCCGCGCGCGACGGCGGCATCGACGTCACCACCGCCAACCTGCTCCGGCAGGCCTGCGTGCACATCAACCGCGGCGGTGCCGACATCGCCCGCGAGGCCTACCTGCTCGCCGGGACCCGGGCACTGCGCGACGGCCCGCTCCAGCGCGCGTTCCGCGACCTCCACGCCGGCAGCCAGCACTTCTTCGCGAGCCCCGCGTCGACCATCGACCTGGCGCGGTCCCTCCTCACGCCCTGACCGCACGGCCGCGCCCTGGCCGCGGATCACCCCGCGGGGCGAGCCGTGCCAGCCAGAATGGGTCGGATGCGTCGGGAGCGGGGATGACCACCCAGGGCCCCGGCCTCGGCGTGGCATCCGAGGTGGGCCGGCTGCGGCGGGTGCTGGTGCACCGACCCGACCTGAGCCTGCGGCGCCTCACCCCCGCCAACCACCGCGCCCTCCTGTTCGACGAGGTGCTCGACGTCGGCCGGGCCACCCACGAGCACGACGAGTTCACCGCGCTGCTGCGACGCCACGACGTGGAGGTGCTCGAGCTCGGCGACCTGCTCACCACCGCGCTCGACGACGAGGCCGCCCGCACCGAGGCCGTCACCCAGGCGGTGTCGGACTTCACCGTCGGACCGGCCCTCACCGACAGCGTGCGCGCCCACCTCGTCGGCCTCCCACCGGACGTGCTCGCCCGGCACCTCCTCGGCGGCCTGACCCTGCGCGAGCTCACCGACGAGCTCGGCTTCCGCCCACCGGCCCGGGCGGGCGCCTCGCTCACCGCGTCGACCGCACCCGACGACGGCGGCTTCTTCGTGCTGCCTCCCCTGCCGAACCACCTGTTCACGCGGGACTCATCGACGTGGGTCGGCGACGCAGTGCTGCTGAACCCCATGCGCACCCGGGCCCGCCGCCTCGAGGTGCTGAACCTCGCCATCGTCTACCGCTTCCACCCGATGTTCGGCGCGGACGGCGCGCGCTTCTGGTACCCGAGCGGCACCAACGAGCAGCTGGCCCTCCACGACTTCGGGCGCAGCTCGCTGGAAGGCGGCGACATCATGCCGCTGGGCGGCGGGACGGTCCTGGTGGGCGTCAGCGAGCGCTCCACCGCGCAGATGGTGGAGGTGCTGGCCAGGGCGCTGTTCGCCGGCGGGGCCGCGGAGCGGGTGGTGGCCGTGCAGCTCGAACGTCGCCGCGCCTACATGCACCTCGACACCGTGCTCACCTTCGCCGACCGCGACGCGGTCACGGCCTACCCCGACGTGATCGAGCGCGCCCGGGCCTTCACCCTCACCCCCGGCGAGGCGCCCGGCACCGTCGAGGTCGCCGAGGAGCCCGACCTGCTGGCCTGCCTGGCCCGGGTGGTCGGCGTCGACGTGCTGCGGGTGGTCCCGACGGGAGGCGACGAGCGGCAGCGCGCCCAGGAGCAGTGGGACGACGCCAACAACGTCGTCGCGCTCGAGCCCGGCGTGGTGGTCGCCTACCGCAAGAACGTGCTCACGAACGCCGGGCTCCGCGCCGCGGGGGTGGAGGTCCTCGAGATCGAGGGAATGGAGATCGGCAAGGGACGGGGCGGCGGCCACTGCCTCACCTGCCCCCTGCTGCGCGACCCGGTCTGAACCGGCCGGACCCGGCCTCGCCGGAGGCCGCTACGGTCTGGCCCGCCCCGCAACCGCGCGGCCGAGCCCGGGGGAGGGCCCATGCAGGACTTGAAGGGGACCGCGGTGATCACCGGTGGGGCCAACGGCATCGGCCTGGCCCTGGCCCACGCGTTCGGGGCTGGCGGCATGAGCGTGGTGCTCGGTGACATCGAGCCCGCCACGCTCCGCGCCGCGGTCGACGAGCTCACCGCCGCGGGGGTGACGGCGACGGGCGTCGAGGCCGACGTGCGGTCCCCCGAGGACATGGTCCGCCTGCGCGATGCCGCGCTCGAGGCCACCGGCTCCGTCGACGTGGTGTGCCTCAACGCGGGCGTGGCGCCGACGGGCCGGGTGGTCGACACCACGCTCGACACGTGGCGGTGGGTGATCGACGTGAACGTGCTCGGCGTCGTGCACGGCGTCGCGGCGTTCGCGCCGCACCTGTCGGCCCAGGGCCACGGCCACCTCGTGTTCACGGCCTCCGCCGCGGGGCTGATCAACTCGCCCTTCCTCGGCGCCTACGCCGCCACCAAGCACGCGGTCGTCGGCCTGGCGGCCGTGCTGCGCGAGGAGCTGGCCGTCGACGGCGTCGGCGTGTCGGTGGTCTGCCCGGGGACCGTGGCCACCGACATCTTCCACAGCGAGCGGAACCGGCCCGAGGGCTCGGCCGGTGAGGCGCACACCGACCCGGGCGTCATCGACTTCTACCGGGGTGTGGTCGACAGCTCGCTGCCACCGAGCATCGTGGCCGACGCGGTGCTGGGCGCGGTGCGCGACGACCGCCTGTTCGTACTGCCGAGCCCCGAGCTCGACGAGTTCATCGAGGCCCGGCAGGCCGAGATCCGCGCCGGCATCGCCGCCCGCTGACCCACCACCCCGCCCCGCTCCGGCGATGGCCCGGGTGCCCGGTGGTGTCACACCCGGCTGGCAGAATCGGGGTCTCGCAACTCGCCACGTCCGGCCGGCGACTTGCCTTCGACCGCCCTGCCACCCCCGAAGGACCGCCCGATGACGTCGGACACCGACGACCGCGCCCGCAAGATCCGCGCCCTGCTCGACAAGGCCGAGGCCACCTCCTTCCCCGCCGAGGCCGAGGCGCTCACCGCCAAGGCCACCGAGCTCATGGCCGCCTGGCAGATCACCGAGGCCATGCTGGCCTCGGCCCGTCCCGCGTCCGACCGCGGCGCCATCACCACGCGCGACGTCGAGCTCGGCAAGGGCCCCTACGTGCACGCCCGGCTGGCCCTGCTCGGGTCGGCCGGCACGTTCCAGCAGTGCCGTGTGCTCACCAGCACCGGCTGGAACGGCCGGGTGGGCCACCTGGTCGGCTTCACCGCCGACGTCGACCGCGCCGAGATGCTCTTCACGTCGCTGCTGCTCCAGGCCACCGCGGCCGTCACCGCGGCACCCGTGCCCGAGGTGCCTCGGGGGCTCACCACCACGTCGTGGCGCCGCAACTTCCTGCTCGGCTACGCCCGCAAGGCCGGCGAGCGGCTCCATGCCGCCACCGAGGCCGCCGTGGCCCAGGCCGAGGCGCAGCGCGCGGCGGCCGGCACCACAGCGTCGGTCGCGCTCGTCCTCGCCGATCGCATCGAGGCCGTCGACTCCTGGGTGGCCGAGCAGTACGGCCGGCTCGGCACGGCTCCCTCGGCGCGCGCCAGCAGCAGCGCGGGGTGGCGCCAGGGCGAGGCCGCAGCGGCACGGGCCGACCTCGGCGTGGCCGAGCGGGTCGGCGGCAGCCGGGGCGCGCTCACCCCATGACCCGGCGCTGACGAGCGTGCGCGACCACCAGCGCGCCGCGGTCTACCGCGCGGAGGCCCTGGCCTTCACCGACACGCTCCTCGACGTCCCGATCGGTCTCGACGCAGTGCAGACCCTGGCAGGGATGCTGTTCACGGAGCCCTGGTGGCGGCGCACCACCGGCGAAGTAGTCCCCCGCGTGCGGGCGGCGCGGACCGACGCCACGCGCTCGGTCGCCGCGCTCGACCCCGCCGGAGCCTGGGTGGTGCGGATCGCACCCGGCCACGACCAGGTGGTCACCCTCTCGCACGAGGTGGCCCACGTGCTCGCGTCGGTCGCCGGTGGCTCCGCGCCTCCGGCCGGGGGCGCCCACGGACCTCAGTTCCGCGCGGCGCACGTGGCGGTGGCCGCGGTGCTGCTCGGCCTCCACGGTGCCCGGCTCCTGTCCACCGCCTACCGCGACGCCCGCCTCGAGCAGCTCATCCCGCCACCGTGGGCCGAGCCGCCGACCCCCGACGACGAGCACGGCCTCTACGGCCGGTGGCAGCAGGCCATCGCCCTCTGACGAGGCTCAGGCCC
>JADGOP010000087.1 GCA_017882935.1 Actinomycetota bacterium | reverse complement strand
CCGTGGTGATCCCGGCGACCACCGGCGGGTCCTGGTCGTAGTGGACGGTGCCGAATACCCGCTGCTCGGTGCGCATCTTGGGGTCGCCGGCCCACTTGGCGGGCTTGTGGTTCACCTCCTGGGTGACGAACACGCCGATGTTCTCGAGGTACTGCTCCGGGGTCGGCAGCTGGCCCCACAGGAACGGCTTGTCCTTCTGGAAGGTGGCGTCGGGAACCGAGAGCCCGCAGCCGAGGCACAGCACGTGCCGCGCCGCGAGCTCGTCCTGGTACACGGACGTCTGCGCCGGACCTGAGATGGAGGCGAAGGCCTTGATCTGCGTGGCCACCTTCACGGCGTCGGCCCGGGCGGCCGTCTCGTCGGTGCTGATGCCCGATCCGACGATCGGCACGACCTGCACCTTGCGGCCGTAGGTCTGGAAGCGGCTCTCGAACATCTTGGTGTAGGCGCGCACGGTGTCGATGACCTTGGCGTTGGTGTCGAGCAGGCCGGCCACCGAGGCGGTGATGTCGCCCGGGGGCGGGAAGTAGTAGACGATCTTGATGGTGTCGGCCGTGACACCGGAGTAGGTGGCGCCGCCGTTCGTGCCCTTCGGCTCGGGCACGCAGCCCGGGGAGTAGACGGTCGGGAAGGTGATCCGGCCCTTCGTCTTGTCGCAGTTGGACCAGGTGTAGTTGCCCGCTGTGCCCTTGGCCTTGGCTGCGGCGTACTGGACCGGGATGGCCGAGGCCGACGCGACGCTCCCGGGCGTGCTCGAAGCGGTGGCGGACTGACCTGTGGGGTTGCGCGTGGTGGCGACGATCCCCACGCCCACACACACGACGAGCACGAGCGCGACCGGCCCCCAGCGCTTGGCGGGACCGACCTTCGGCCAGGGGCGGATCTGCTCGCTCACGTCGAGACTCCTTCGACATCGGTGGGGTCGGGGTTGGCTGCGGGAACGGAGACCCGGGCGCCCGAACGGGCCCTGGCGGTGTCTCCGGTGCCGAGGTACGCGGCGATGACCTCGGGATGCTCGAGGACCTCGACCGCCGAGCCGGTGACCACGACCCGACCCTGGTCGAGGGCCACGAGTCGGTCGGACACGGTCGACACGAGGCTCAGGTCGTGCTCCACGACGAGGAGGGTCGCATCGAGGTGGTCTCGCAGACGTAAAAGGAGGGGGGCCAACGCCTCGGCCTCGCGCTGGGCGATGCCCGACGACGGCTCGTCGAGCAGCACCACCGACGGGCCGTGGGCGACCACGCACGCCAGGTCGACGATGCGGCGCGACCCGGTGGACAGCTCGCGCAGCAGCTTGGAGCGGAACGACCCGAGGCCGAAGAGGTCGATGAGCTCGTCGACCCGCTCCTCGACCGCACGCTCCGACACCTGTTGCATGGGGAGCCGGAAGATGGCGTTGAGCGGGTCGCCCACGTCGATCCAGCGCTCGAGCGCCACGGCCAGCGTCTCCGCCACGGTGAGCGAGTCGAACAGGCGCGAGTCCTGGAAGGAGCGCCCCAGGCCGAGGCGGGCCCGCTCGGCCGCACCGAGGTGGGTGACGTTGCGCCCGGCCAGCTCGACGCGCCCACGGGTGGGGGGCAGGAAGCCGGAGATGAGGTCGAAGAGGGTGGTCTTGCCGGCGCCGTTGGGGCCGATGAGGCCGATGATCTCGCGCGGCGCGAAGTCGAGGCTGACGTCGTCGACGGCCGCGATGCCACCGAAGAACACGGTGAGCTCGCTGACCGAGAGCGCCGGGCCGGACGGGGTGGCGGACCCGTTCGGGGCCGGCGCCGAGGCGGCCAGGACCGGCTTCGCGGGGATGGCCAGCGCGACGGGCTCGGCGGCGGCCGCCCCGCCGGCGGTGGCGGGGGCGTGCCCGTTGCGGTCGCCGAGGTCACGTCCCGCCGACGCCAGGTACACCGACCGCACCAGGTCGGGCCGGTCGAGGAGGTCGGCGGTGGGCCCGGAGTAGCGCACCTCGCCCTTCTCCATGAAGTAGGCGCGGTCGGCGATGGTGAGCGCCACGTTGACCGACTGCTCGACCACGATGATGGTGGTCCCCTGGTCGCGGATGGCCCGCACCACCTCGAGCAGCTGCTCGACCACCAGCGGGGCCAGTCCGAGCGACAGCTCGTCGATGACCAGCAGCCGCGGCCGCGACACGAGCGCCATGCCGAGCGCCAGCATCTGCTGCTGGCCACCGGAGAGGTTGGCGGCCGGGTCGTGCAGACGTTCGGTGAGCACGGGGAAGAGCTCGTGCACCTGGGCGACGCGCCGAGCGGCCTCCTCGGGCTCGCGTCGGACGAGCCACGACGCCGCGCGCAGGTTCTCGGCCACGGTGAGCGTGGGGAACACGCCCTTGCCACCGGGCACCTGGGCGATGCCGAGCGCGGCGATCTCCTCGGGCGGGGCGTGGGTGATGTCGCGACCATCGAAGACGACCGCGCCGTTGCTGGCCTCGACGGTTCCGGCGATGGCGCCGAGCAACGTCGACTTGCCGGCGCCGTTGGTGCCGAGCAGGGCCACGATCTCGCCTTCGTCGACCTCGATGTCGACATCGAACAGGACCCGCACGTCGCCGTAGCGGACGTCGAGCTTGCGGACCAGCAGCAGCGTGAGCTCGCCACGCTGGCGGGCGAGCAGCAGCTCGGCACGGGTGGCCGCGCCGGTCCACACGTCGGCGATGTCGGTGCCGACGATGCGCCCGACCGACGAGATGACGAGCCCGCCGATGAGGAACACGGGCGCCATCAGCGCGAGGCCCCAACGCAGCCCCCAGCTGTCGCCCACCCAGCCGACGACGGGGAGCACGAGCAGTCCGGGGATGACGAACAGCGCCCCGATCGAGAACCCGATCGCCCGGGCACGTGACGGGATGGCCAGGGAGAGCGAGGCGAGCACACCCGGACCGACGATGGCGAGCGAGGAGACGATGACCGCGTTCGCGATCGCCGCGAGCCACACCGTGGGCGCGATGGCAAACGCCACGGCCCCCACCGCAGCCACGACCGCGGCGTAGCCGAGCAGCTTGAACACGTGCTCGACGCCCCGCGCCGCGAACCGGGTGGCCAGCCTGGCGCCGAGCACGAGGCCACCGACCTGGGCGAAGAGGACGGGGATCGTGATCCAGGCACGCTGCACCGCATCGCGGTGGAAGGTCTGCTCGTACTGCAACGAGGCGAAGGCGGCGAAGCCGATGATCGAGGCGGCGAGGAACGGCAGCGCCACGAAGATGCGGCGCAGCGTGCCGATCTTCCACACCATGCGGTAGGCCTCGGCGTACGACGGTGGCGGCTCGGCCTGTGCGGCCGCCTCGGTCTCGGCGTCGATGCCCGCCTCGGCCCGCTCGTGATGGCCGCGGGGCGGTTCGTGCATCCGCAGGCCGAGCACCACGAGCAGCGCGACCGGGAACGCGAACACGATGAACGGGACCCGCCAGTTGAACAGCGTGGCGAGGCCGGCGCCCACGAGCACGCCGAAGATCTGGCCAGTGACGTTGCCGAGCGCGTGGGACGAGTACACCTTGGGCCGGGACTTGATCGGGTAGTAGTCGGCCAGCAGCGAGTTGTGGGTGGGGAACACGACCGCCTGACCGACGGCGGTGCCGCAGCGCACGATGACCAACATCGCCACGAAGGTGGCCAGCCCGGTGCTGAACGAGAACAGCGCCCAGATCGCGGCACCGACGAGCGCGATGTGCACCCGGTTGTAGCGGTCGGCGGCCCAGGCGAACGGCACCGTGAGCAGCAACCCCATGCCACCGCCGATGGCGGACACCAGCAGGATGCCGGTGTTGGTGAGGTGCAGCGCGTCGCGGATGTTCGGGAGCAGCACGTTGTAGGCGCTCTGGTCGGCCCAGTCCATGAAGTTCAGGCCGGCGAGGATCAGGAGCGGGAACGGGGACACGTCCCCCACGTAGTTGCGCAGCCGGCTCACGACACACCCTCCTCGACGAGCTCCTCGATGTCGGGCACGGCAGCGTCGACGGGCGCGGCGCGGTCGGCGATGAGGCTCGGTGCCTCGATGCCGCGGCGCACGGCCAGGCGTCTGGCGAGGCCGTCGCGCAGCTTGAACCACCCGTCGGCCAGACCACCGGGCAGGAGCATCAGGACCGCGAGCACACCGACGGCGGAAGGCAGCAGCTGCCACTCGGCGGGCAGGAACCAGGTCCCGCCCTTGGCGAAGATGGCCCCGATGACCGAGCCGGCGAGCGAGCCCACGCCGCCCACCACCGCGGCGGTGAACACCGCCACGCTCTGATCGGCCGTGAACGGCGACTCGGAGTACTGCTGGCTGATCATGGTGAGCAGGCAGCCCGCCACACCGGCGAGGAAGCCCGAGATCGCGAAGGCGGTGAGCTTCGCCCGCGTCACGCGCACCCCGTAGGCCTGCGCTGCACGCTCGTTGCCCCGCACGGCGCGCAGCACGCGCCCGGTGCGGCTGTTGCGGATGCCCTGCGCCGCGACGAGCCCCAGCAGGGCGACCACCACGCAGACGGTGTACATCCGACCTTCGGACGACAGGTCGATGGTGGCGAACAGTGCCGGGCGCGTGATGCGGCCGTTGGGGAGCCAACCCCAGGTGGTGCGGTTCAGCAGGTACCCGGTGGTGGCGAGCGCGAAGGCCAGGGTCATCACCGCCAGGTAGGGGCCCCTGAGCCGCAGCGCGGGCAGCCCGACGAGGACCGCCACCAGCGCGCCGCAGGCCCCCGCGAACACCAGCGCCAGGCTGAGGTCCCAGTGCCACGTGGCCACGGAGACCGCGCCGGCCGCGGCGCCGACCGCAGCGAACGACATCTGCCCCAGCGACACCTGCCCGGCCCACCCGGTGAGCACGACGATCGACAGCGTCACCAGGCAGAAGCAGGCGACGGTTGCGGCCTTCTGCTGCTCGGACGGGCCCAGCCACGCACCGAGCGCCACGAGGGTGCCGAGGCCGACGACGATGCCCACCCACCGCAGCGTGATGAGCTCGGGGAGGCGCCGCAGCTCGGGCGGCAACGGCCGGGGATCGTCGGCGGTGCGCCAACTGCCGGTGTCGTCGGCATCGACGCGGCGGTTGCTGACGCGGCGCAGCACGAGGACGGCGAACACGACGGCCGCGTACACGACGTAGATCAGCGTGGGGTTGTTGGGCGCATGCCACGCCACGCCCTGCTCGAGCACGCCCAGGGCCACGGCGGAGAGCGCCACCGCGGGCAGGCACTCGGCGCCGCCGAGGATGAGCGCGGTGAGGGCGGCGAGCAGGAAGCTGAGGCTGAGCGTGGGGTTCAGCGGCAGGCCCAGGATCGAGGCCCGGAAGAAGACCCCGATGAACGACATGCCCGCGGTCATCGCCCACACCAGGGTGTTGAGGCGCTTCACCGGGATGCCGAGCGTGGCCGCCCGGTCGGAGCGCTCGGCGCTGGCGCGGACCGCGATGCCGATCTCGCTGCGGCGCAGGAACAGCCCGAGACCGACGAGCACGGCGATCACCACGAGCACCGCGATCACCTCGTCGGAGTGGAAGAGCTGGGTCCCGACCGTGAACTCGAGGTGCCAAGGGAACTCGATGGTCTTGTCACCGATGATCTGCTGGCCCCAGATCTTCGGCATCAGCAGCGCGCCCACGAGGAAGAGCTGCGAGATGCCGATGGTCGCCACGGTGAGGACGAGGCGGGAGGACTTGAAGAAGCGGCGGATGAGGAGGAACTCGACCAGCGCGCCGAGGATCACCGCGGCGACGAGGCCGATGGCGAACGACAGCAACCACGGCAGCGCCCACGACGAGGTGATGCACCCGTACGCGAACGCGGTCGGCACGGTGCCGAGGTCGGCCTGCGCGAAGTTGATGACGCGGTTGGCGCGCTGCACGAGCGCGAGCCCGAGCGCCACCAGCGAACCGAGCATGCCGAGCACGAACCCGAGCAGCCACACGCCGGCCGGGAGCGGGTACACGATCAGCTGGAGGACGATGATCGCCACGGCCGGCGCGTATGGCGCGAGCGGCGCCAGGGACGAGACGGTCGGGGCGTGGCGGTGCGCCCGTGCGGTCGGCGGCGCCTCGGGACTGACCGCGGTCACGCGGCCGGACCCGGATCGACGAGCTGTGTGGACGACATCTCGGGAAGGAAGCTGTCGCGGTGCACCGGTCCCCCTGGATCGCGTGGTCGAGTGCGGTGTGCCCCCCGGCACATCGCCGCGGACCCTACCCTGACCCGCGGGTCAAGTGTGGGAAAACGACGGCGAGTCGCTTTCGCCCAGGTCACGGCCGCTGCTTTGCGGGCCCGACAAGTCGCGTCAGGTCTGGTCGCGCCGGCCAGTCGGTGACCGGCACCGAGCGAGGGTGGCCGATGTGCTGATGCAGCGTCCCGATCCCCTCGAAGGTGATTGCCACCGCGTCACCCGGGACGATCCACTCGTCGCGGTCGAGACCGCAGGTGTTCGGCACCGTCCCCATGCCGATCACGGTGCCCGCTACCAGCGTCTGACGTCTCGCGAGCTGGTAGACCGCCTCTGCCGGGGCCATGGAGTAGTCGCTCGTGGTGCCGGTCCACGGCTCCCGGTCGCCAACCAGGACGGTCACGGCAAGATCGAGGGGATCGTCGATCTCATCGGGAGTCACCAACCACGGTCCCAGCCCATTCGAGCTGTCGAAGTCTTTGCAGCTCGCCGGTCCAGTGAAGAACATCTCCACCGCCTGGACATCCCGAGCGGAACCATCGTTGAAGATCGTGTAGCCCGCGATCGAGGCCGCCGCCTGATCCCGCGTCGCGCCACACGGCACGTGGCCCGTCACCACCGCAAGTTCCGGCTCGATGTCGAGGTAGGCAGTGAAATCCGGCCAGCCGAGCGTGCCTTGATCACCGATGATGCTGTTCGCGTTGCCCTTGTAGTAGAGGATCGGTTGGAGACGACCGGTGAGGCCCATGACCATGGCATTTGTGGCCTCGACCTGTGCCCGAGGGTTGTACTTGGCGGCCACGGCCCCCGCCCGCATCAGATGCTTGGGACTCAGGCCGCAATCCAGGATCGCCGCTGGTCGAGGCAAGGGCGCCAAGAGCGAGACCTCGCTCAACCGGAACCGACGCGCTTCAGCCATGTTGGACGACCGGAGAAGCATCTCCGCGATTGCACGGCTCTCGGTCAACGACCTCGAGTAGGCCTGCGCGTCCAGGACGTGCTCGACAACGGGGGCATCCCGTCCAGCGAGCTCGGCCAGGTCCACGACCACGTCGTCATCGAGCACGGCACCAAAGCCAACCGCGCCCCCTGGCCTGCGGAACGTGGCGAGCTTCATGACCGGCCTCCACCGTCGGTGAGCGGCAGACGGAACGATGACGGAAGACCGCGCTCGATGAGAATTCTGCGGGCGAAGGGCTCCACCTCGAGGCGCAAGGCTCCGATCGTCATGGCGATCATCACGTAGTGGCCGACGAGCAGGACCAACTCGAGCAACTGGGGCTCGTCATAGCGGAGTGCGAGCTCGGCCCACGTGGCGTCATCAACGGTTCTGCTCTGCACGAGTTCGTTGGTCGCTCGCAACAGCGCCTCGTCAAACCCACCCCAGCGTGCGGTGCCTTCGACCAGGCGACGGATGTCATCCCGAGCGACCCCGGCCTCGTCGGCGAGGCGCGCATGGTGAACCCACTCGTACTCACAGGCGCACAAGCGGGCGATCTCGAGAATCACGAGCTCACGGTCCCGGGGCGGTACACCCGACTGGCTCAACAGCGTGCAGAAAAAGGGGAAGTAGGTCGTGAGCAGGGCCTCGTGTCGTGCCATGGTCAAGAAGAGATCGAGCGCGCCGTCCGCCGAAGTGGTCGCGTCGATGACCGCTCGAACATCCGGGGACTCGCCGGGGCCATCGGTGGGTGCGATGCGAGGAGGTGCCATCAGAGCTCGATCACGTACTTGCCCGAGTTGCGCCCCTCCTCGATGAGGGATTGCGCCTCGGCTATCTCGTCCAGACGGAAGCGCGTGGGCTCGATGAGAGACTCGGATCCCAACCAGTCATCGGTGAACCGAATTGCTTCGGTCATGATCGGCTGGTCGAGGTAGGCGACGATCG
>JADGOP010000086.1 GCA_017882935.1 Actinomycetota bacterium | reverse complement strand
GGCGCCCGTGCCGCACGTGGTGCTGCTCACCATCCGCCAGGCGCGGCCGTACTACGTACAGACCAACCAGGTCATGCGTCAGGTCGCCGCGACGCACCCCAACGTCACGGTCGCCGACTGGAACGCCGCCGCGCTGCCCACCGACACTGGTGGCGACGGACTGCACCTCACGCCCAGCGGTTCGGTGCACATGGCGCACTTCGTGGCGGTGCAGATCGCCGCGGCCGGGCGGGCCACGCCGACGACCACCACCTCCACGACGACGTCGACCACCACGTCCACCACCAGCACCACCACGACCGTGGCGCCGACGACCGCGCCGCCCACCTCGGCACCGCTCGCCCGACCCACCGCGGTGCACTCGTCGACCACCGGGACCGACCCGCCGAACCACGTCCTGCCCGTGGCGCTCGTCGTCGCGGCGGTCATCGCCGTCGGGGCGGTCGTGGCAGGGGTCGTGATGGTGCGACGCCGACCCGAGCAGGGAGGCCCCGATGCCTGACACCCCCTACGCCGCGGCTGCCGGCCGCGTGCGCGCGGGCGCCGACCCCGCCGCCGAGGCCGCCGACCTCGTCGCCCTGATGACGCCCGACGAGCGGCGTTGGTGCCTCGACGGCGACCTGCCGTTCTGGGCCGGGCTCGACGACCTCGGCAAGGGCGGCTACCACCGGCGCACCTTCCCCGCGGCCCAGGTCGACCGGCTCGGCATCCCCGGCTTCCACTTCTCCGACGGGCCGCGCGGCGTGGTCATCGGCCCGGCCACCTGCTTCCCGGTGAGCATGGCCCGCGGCGCGACGTGGGACGTCGACCTCGAGGAGCGCATCGGTGAGGCCATCGGCCGCGAGCTCCGCGCCGTCGGTGCCGACCTCTACGGCGGCGTGTGCGTGAACGTGCTGCGCCACCCGGCGTGGGGTCGGGCGCAGGAGACGTACGGCGAGGACCCGTTCCACATCGGCGAGCTGGGTGCCGCCCTCACGCGCGGGGTGCAGCGCCACACCATGGCCTGCGTGAAGCACTTCGCCCTGAACTCCATGGAGAACGCCCGCTTCAGCGTCGACGTCACGGTCGACGAGCAGGCGCTGCACGAGGTCTTCCTGCCGCACTTCAGGCGCATCGTCGACGAGGGCGTCGCCTGCGTGATGAGCGCCTACAACGCGGTCAACGGCGAGTGGTGTGGCCAGAGCCCGCAGCTGCTGACAGAGGTGCTGCGCGACGAGTGGGGCTTCACCGGCATGGTGATCTCCGACTGGATCTTCGGGCTGCGCGACGCCGGCCCGTCGGTGGCAGCCGGCCTCGACGTCGAGATGCCGTACCGCATGGTCCGTGCCGGTGGGCTCGACCGCGCGCTGGCCGAGGGCGAGACGGACGAGGCCGACATCGTCGCGGCGGTCCGGCGCACGGTGGCCACGCTGCTGCGCTTCGCGGCGGTCCTTGCCCAGCCCGCGCCCCGGGCCGATGTGCTCGCGTGCGACGCGCACCGCGCGCTGGCGCGCGAGGCGGCCACCAAGTCCGTCGTGCTGCTCCGAAACGAGCCCGTCGGGGGCACGCCGTTGCTCCCGCTCGACGAGGCTGCGCTGCGCCGCCTGGCCGTCGTCGGTCGCCTCGCGGCGATCCGCAACCTCGGCGACGGCGGGTCGAGCGACGTGTGGGCGCCCGACGCGGTCACCCCGCTCGACGGCCTGCGCGCCGCGCTGCCCCGGGCCGAGGTCATCCACCACGACGGGGCCGAGCCGGCGGCAGCCGCCAGCGTGGCCGAGTGGTGCGACGTGGCGGTGGTCGTGGTCGGCTACACCCGCGCCGACGAGGGCGAGTTCATCGGCGACTCCGGCACCAGCCACCTCCAGGAGCTCCTGCCCGGCCCCGACGACCCCGAGCTGGTCGCCGCCTTCGCCGCGCGCGTCGAGGCCGGCCCGCACTACCGGGCACCCGAGGCGGTCGCCGCAGCCGCGGCCGGCGAGGGGCCGGCCTCCGACCCGGGCCTCGGCTTCGCCCAGGGCGGCGACCGCACGTCGCTTCAGCTGCACCCCGACGACGAGGCGCTCATCGCCGCGGTCGCCGCGGCGAACCCCCGCACCGTCGTGGCAATCGTGGCCGGCAGCGCCGTGGTCACCGAGGCATGGCGGCAGTCGGTGCCTGCGGTCGTGCAGTCCTGGTACGCCGGGATGGAGGGCGGCCACGCGCTCGCCGACGTGCTCCTCGGCCGGGCCGAGCCCACCGGTCGGCTGCCGTTCACCGTCCCCATCGACGAGGCGCACCTGCCCCCGTTCGACCGCGACGCCGACGCGGTCACCTACGACGGCTGGCACGGCTACTGGCGCCTCGCCCGCGACGGCAACGCCGCGGCCCACCCGTTCGGCTTCGGGCTCAGCTACACGTCGCTGGTGCTCGGCGACGCCTCGGTGGAGGTCGGCGACGACGGGTCGGTGCTGGTCACGACCGAGGCCCGGAACCAGGGCAGCCGGCCCGGCACCGAGGTGGTGCAGGTGTACGGCGGCGTGTCAGGCACCCCGCCACGCCTGGTGGCCTTCGCCCGCGTCGACGTGCCCGCCGGGGCCGCGGTGCCCGTCCAGGTGCGCGTCGCGCCTGGCTCGTTCGCCCGCCGACGCGTCGGTGCCGGAGGGTGGGTCGCGGCCGGGGGGACTCACGACATCGTCGTCGCGCGCCATGCGGAGGATCCCGACGCCCGCCGCTTCGCCGTCGACCTGCGCCCCTGACGCCCGAGGGTCCGGGCGCGCCGACCGGTCGGCCCCTACGATCAGCTTGCGGCGGACACACGCCGGGCGCTCCGCTCCCGACTCCCCGCCGTTCAGCTCCTCCAGGAGGTCACCGAGATGATCACCGCTTCCATGAGCGCCGCCGCGGTCGAGCGCGTGTCAGCGAAGTTCGGCCTCCAGCCACGCGAGCGAGTCGACCTGCTGCCGATCGACACGGGTGAGCCGGTGGGCGAAGGCATGGTCCTCGTCGGCCTCGACCTCGACAAGGCCGTGGTTGCCGACCTCGAGTTCGGCGACGGCCAGCAGCCCAGCTGCGCCCAGCTCTTCTACGCCTTCTCCCGTCCGAACAGCCTCACCCCGCACCTGGCGGTCGAGTGGTCGGTTTACAACGACGAGGTGGCGATGCACGTCGACCTGCTGCCCCGGGTCGACCTCTCGGTCAACTCCGACTACGTCGACGAGGTCTACACCGCGCTGAACTCGGCGCTCGACGAGGTCCGCTCGCTGCCCGACCTCGTCCCCGACCCGCTGCCACCGCGGCGGGCCGTGGGGTTCTCGCCGTGGCTCGTCGCAGTGCGCGGCCCGGCCAGCCTCGCGTCGGCGCTCGCCAACACCGTCGACCAGTACATCGACCACTGGTTCGCGCTGTTCTCCGGGGGCGTGAGCGTGTCGGTCGACCCGATCTCCACCGACCCCTCGCGGCTCGTCCAGCGCGACCGCTTCCACCGCGTGGCGCTGTTCCCCGACGACGATCCGCAGTGGGCCCGCATCACCCGGCGTTGCGGGCTCGACCGGGCGGCGGAGCTCCGGTCGTTCTTCCGCACCCAGGAGTCGCGCTAGCCCCGAAGGCTCCCCGGGCCCCGCTGCGCCCCGCTTGCCGGATCCGTCCGGAAAAGCGCGATGCTCAGGGGCACTCGTCCGTGCGATCGGCCTCGGAGCGTGATCGGAGGTGTCGCCGATGCCCGAGCTGTTCGTCGACGACGTCGCCCGTCGTCGCACCCTCCGGCTCATGACCGCACGAGCGCTGGTCCGGCGGTGCCCACGCTGCGGCGCGCGCCACCTGTTCCGCCACTGGGTGGTGATGGCCGAGCGGTGCCCGGGCTGCGGCTACAAGTTCGAGCGCGAGGAGGGCTTCTGGTTCGGGGCCTACAACATCAACCTGTGCATGACCCTGGCCCTGCTGTTCTTCGTGTTCATCTGGTTGATCGCGCGGCAGGACTCCAACGCCGGCGCCTCGATCGTGCCGCCCCTCCTGGCCGGGCTGTTCGTGTGCATCCCGTTCCCGCTGATCTTCTACCCGGTGTCCAAGACCCTCTGGGCGGCGATCGACCTCGCCACCACGCCCCTCGAGCTGCGGGAGATCATCGCCGCGCTCGATGCCGTCGAGCCCATCGCCCCCGTGGTCGGCTGGGAGCCCCCGACGCCCGGATCGCCGCAGCGCCGGTAACGTTCAGGCGACGTGAGCGAGCCCGAGACATCGATCGACCCCGCCGACCGTTGCCCGGGCTGTGGAGCGTCGGTAGACGGAAGCTGGCTGGTGTGCGCCTGGTGCGGTGGCGCCCTCGCCGCGCCTGCAGAGCTGGCCGAGGGGTCCATCCTCGACGGCCGCTACGAGGTGCGACGCGTCATCGGCCGAGGTGGCTTCGGCATCACCTACGAGGTCCAGGACCAGCGCCTCGAGCGAGCCGTGGCCATCAAGGAGCTGTTCCCGCCGTCGGCCGTGCGCCACGGGTCGATGGTGCTCGCTGCGCCGCGCGACCGGGAGGCCTTCGGCGAGGCCCGTGAGCGCTTCCTGCGCGAAGCGCGGGTCCTCGCCCGTTTCACGCAGTCGGGGATCGTCCACGTCTACGAGGTCTTCGAGGCGCACAACACCGCCTACCTGGTCATGGAGCTCCTCAGCGGCCGCACGTTGAGCGACCTCCAGCGGGCCCGCGGGGGGCCGTTCACCGCCGACGAGGTGCTCGACGTGGCCGCGCGGGTGGCCGCGGCGCTCGAACCGATCCACGAGGCGGGCCTGCTGCACCGCGACGTGAACCCCGCCAACGTGATGCTCACCGAGCAGGGGCGGGTGGTGCTGATCGACTTCGGGCTGGCCCGGCGCTTCGACGGGGAGACGGGGGAGTCGATGACCCGTGCCGTCACCCCCGGCTACGCCCCGCCGGAGCAGTACGCCGGCACCGGCGACTTCGGCCCCGCCTGCGACGTGTACGGCATGGCTGCCACGCTCTACCGCCTGCTCACCGGCCGGACGCCCGTGGGCGCCTTCGACCGGCAGGCCGGCACCCGCCTGCCACCGCCGATCGAGCTCGACCCGGGCATCCCCCGCCTCGTGAGCGACGCCGTCCTCGACGGCCTCGAGCTGAAACCCAACCACCGTCCCGCCACCGCCGCGGCCTTCCTCGACCGGCTCGGCCTCCGCGACGTCGAACCGTCGCGGCACGCCCTGCTGCTCGACGCGCCCGATGTGCAGGCGACCCTCGCCGGCAGGGCGCCGACCCCGAGCGCGCCGAGCCCCGTGGCTCGCGTGGCGGGTCCCGGTCCCGGTGGCGTGCCGGTGCTGGGCGGCGCCGCGAAGGCGCTCGGCGGCGCGCTTCCGGAGGTCGACGTGGCGCCGCCGCCCGACCCTGCGCCCGTGGCCGCGGTCCGGGCGGCGCCCGTGCCGGCCGCTCGGGTGCGCCCTTCGACCGTCCCCTACGCGCCGGTGCCCCCGGTCCCGCGGCAGCCGGCCTCCGTCGGCACGCTGGCCCCGCCGGTGCGCCCCGAACCTCCGGTGGTCGGGCCCCTCCCGCGCGGCCGTGGCCTGGTCACGGTGCCGGTCGCGGTGGCCGTCGCCTCGCTCGCGTCGGCGGCGCCCGTGGTCGTGATCCCGCTGCTCGTGCTCGTCGCGCTCCCGGCCCTCGCCACGGTCGGCGACATCGTCGTGCACCGCTACCGCAGCGACATCGGCGCCGACGTGAAGGCGTGGCACCGGGTCGACGCCCGTGCCGCGGCGCCGGCGTTCTTCCTGCGCAACGTGCTCACCAGCATCCTGCGGGCCATTCCGGCCCTGCTGCTCGGCGCGGTGGCCATCGGCGTGGCCGCGCTGATCGGCTCACCCGAGCCCGGCTCGGGGTGGCGCGACCTCGTCATCCGGCTGGGCGGCGTGGGCGCGGTGCTCTGCCTGTTGCTGCCGGCGCGCCACGGCGGGCGGGCCTTCCGCTCCGGCACCGGGATCAACCGCGTGGTCACCGAGTTCGTCGACGACCGGGGTCACCTGGGCACCCGGGGCTGGGTGCTGCTGGTCGTGTCGGTGGCCCTGACGGCGTTCGGGCTCTGGCTCCACCCGGAGCTCTGGCCCCTCGGCTACTGAGAGGCCGCGCGGACAGGGCGCGAGGCCGCCGGGCGGGGTGTGCGAGCATGGCGCGATGCCAGCGGACCGGTCGGGCGACGTCGACGCGGTCGTGATCGGCTCCGGCCCGAACGGGCTGGTGGCGGCCAACGTGCTGGCCGATCACGGGTGGGAGGTGCTCGTCCTCGAAGCGGCTGCGGAGCCAGGCGGTGCGGTGCGCAGCGCCGAGGTGACCGCCCCGGGGTTCACGTCCGACCTGTACAGCGCCTTCTACCCGCTCGCCGTCGTCTCGCCGGCGCTCCGCGCCCTCGACCTCGATCGCCACGGCCTGACGTGGTCGTCGGCGCCGCGCCCGCTGGCCCACCCGACGCCCGACGGCCCGACCCTGGTCATCGACACCGACCTCGACCTCACGGCCGCATCCCTCAACCGGTTCGCCCCCGGCAGCGGCGACGGAGACACCTGGCGCGCCCTGTTCGCGCTCTTCGACCGCATCTCGCCGGCCCTGTTCGACGCGCTGCTCACGCCGTTCCCGCCGGTGCGCCCGGCAGCCCGGCTGGCGGGCCTCGCGGGACCGCGGGGCTTCGTCGACCTGCTGCAGCTCGGCCTCGGCTCGGCCCGGGGCCAGGCGCACCGGCGCTTCGAGGGCGAGGGGGGTGCGCTGCTGTTCGGCGGCAACGCGCTCCACACCGACCTGCTGCCCGAGTCGGCCAGCAGCGCCATCTACGGGTGGCTGCTGTCCTCGCTGGCGCAGCAGGTGGGCTGGCCCGTCCCCGTGGGCGGCGCCGGTGAGCTCACCGCCGCCCTGGTGCGGCGACTCGTGGCGAAGGGCGGACGGGTCGAGTGCGGTGCGGCCGTGACCGAGGTGGTCGTGCGGGCCGGGCGTGTCGAAGGGGTGCGCACGGCGTCGGGCGACGCCGTCTCGGTGCGGCGGGCGGTGCTGGCCGACGTGGGCGCACCCGCGCTGTACCTCGACCTGCTCGACCCGGCCGACGTGCCCGGTCGGGTGCGACGGGCGATCCGGCACTTCGAGTACGGCGACGGCACCTTCAAGGTCGACTGGGCGCTGCGGGCCCCCATCCCCTGGGCCGATCCCGAGGTGGCCGGGGCGGGCACCGTGCACGTGGGCGACTCGCTCGACGAGCTGAGCCGCACCTCGCGGGAGCTGGCCGACAAGCTCGTGCCCCGCGACCCGTTCCTGCTGCTGGGGCAGATGACCACGGCCGACCCGACCCGGTCGCCCGAGGGCACCGAGTCGGCCTGGGCCTACGCCCACGTGCCCCGCCCCGACGAGGCGCGTGGCGACGCGGGCCACGAGGGCCTCGACGGCACCTGGCGCGACCCTGCCGGGGTGGCGCGCTTCGCGGCGCGGATGGAGGCCCGCATCGAGCGGCTGGCTCCGGGCTTCACCGACCGCATCATCGCCCGGCACGTCGCCTCGCCGGTCGACCTGCAGGCCGCCAACGCCAACCTGGTGGGCGGGGCGCTCGACGGGGGGAGCGCGCGCCTCCGCCAGCAGCTGTTCCTGCGGCCGATCCCGGGCCTCGGCCGTGCCGAGACGCCCGTGAAGGGGCTGTACCTGGCGTCGTCGTCGGCCCACCCCGGTGGCGGCGTCCACGGCGCCTGCGGCAACAACGCCGCCCAGGCCGCCCTCCTGCACGCCAAGTAGGAACGGCGCCGGGTTGGGTGTGCCACGGACAGGACCCGCAGCGGGTCAGCCCAGCTTTCGAGAAGACAGCAGGTGGCCCGGTAGGTTGGTGGGCCATGTCGAAGAAGACCCTGAAGAAGAAGATCAACGCCCGCCGCAAGAAGGCGAACCACGGCACCAAGCCGAACGCCGGCAAGCGCGGCAGCTGACCCGCAGGCGCGGACGCCGCCGGACCACTCGTGGACACCGTCCGCACGCGGCTCCCGCCCGGTACCGACCAGTACCAGGAGCTGATCTCCTGGGTGGGCGATGCGCTGCCGCCTGACGCGTCGCTGCTCGACATCGGCGCGGGCAAGGGCCGCAACCCCTAC
>JADGOP010000085.1 GCA_017882935.1 Actinomycetota bacterium | reverse complement strand
CGCCGGGCTCGATGAGGCCGAGCGCGTTCGGGCGGGGGGCCGACAGCCCGCTGACCTGCTTGGTGTGGATGTTGCCGTAGAGGTCGAACAGCAGCGGCACCGTCGTGATGTCCTTGGCGAGCAGCTCCTGGGCGGTGTTGTAGGCCGCCTTGCGGGCGTTCACGTCGGTCGACCGGCGGCCCTGGCGCAGCGCCACGTCGAGCGCGAGGTCGCTCGTCAGCGAGATGTTGCTGCCACCGGTCCGGTAGTAGGTCGAGTAGAGGACGTCGGGGTCGGCGATCTGGACGTTGCGGAAGCATGCCGCCTCGAAGCCGTTCGCGCTCTTGCTCTGGAGCGCCACCACCAGGCTCACCTGGTCGACCGTCTTCAGGGTGGCGGAGATGCCCGCGGCCCGCTCCTCGTCGGCGATGGTCGCGAACTGGCTCGACGCCTGGGGCGTGTTGATGCACAGGGCCGTGACGGTCGTCGACTTGCCGTCGTTCTTCACTTGGGCGACGAGCGCCTTCGCCTTGGCGAGGTCGTGGCCGGGCAGCTGGCCCTTCGCGTCGTAGTAGGGGTTCGAGGGCTCGAGCGGCCCGTACGCCGGCGTGCGGGAGTCCCCGAAGTAGGCCTTGTTGAGGGCCTCACGGTCGAGGGCGTAGTTGAACGCCTGGCGCATCCGGATGTCGTCGAACGGGGGCTTGTGGGAGTTGAGGACCACGATGGTCGCGCTGCTGCCGGTGACGGGCTGCACCACCAGGTTCGGGTCCCGCTTGGCCTGCACCAGGTTCTGGGTGTCGGCGCTCTGGAGGATGTCGACGTCGCCGCTGCGCAGCTGGCTGAGCCGGGCGGTCGAGTCGGGGATCGCCACGAACGTGATCTTGTCGAGGTAGGGCAGGGCGTGGCCCGAGGCGCTCTTGCGCCAGTACGACGAGTTCCTGGTGTAGGAGAGCTTGCCCGCGGTGATCGACCGGAAGGGGCCGGTGCCGATGGGGTGCGACGTCATCGTGTCGGGCGAGGCCCAGGCCGCGGGTCCAGCGAGGTACCCCGCTCCGCTCGCCAGGAACTGGGGGAACGCGACGTTCGCCTGGTCGAGGGTGAACCGCACCGTGAGGTCGTCGACCGCCTCGACGCTCGACACGTGCGCCACGTCGGCGGCGCAGCTGCAGTGGGGCAGCTTCTTCAAGGCGGCCATCTGCGTCACGACCGCGGCGGCGTTCGCCGGGGTGCCGTCGCTGAAGGTGACGTTCGGGCGGAGCGTGAAGGTCCACTGCTTGAGGTCCGGCGTCTTCGTCCAGCTGGAGGCGAGACCGGTCGGGGCGTAGAGCCCGCGGTCGTCGAAGCCGACGAGGGGGTCGTAGACCGACGCGGCCACCGTCAGGTCCGAGGGCTGCACGATCCGCCCCGGGACGAGGGTCGACACTGCGGCCTCGAGGCCGAACGTGAGCGAGCCGCCTTCGACGGGCGTGCCGACGTGCTGCGGCTTGTTCATGACCGAGGGAGCGAACGAGGCGCCGGTCCCGGCGTGTTGGGCGGTGGTGCCACGGTTGGACGTCGCCCGTGAGGAGGAGCTGCAGGCAGCGAGCGCGAGCACGCCCGCCAGGCCCATGGCCACGACGGCGCGGGTGCGCCCGATCGAGTGCCGACTGAATCCCACGAGATCCCTCCAGAGGTGGTGGTTTCCAACGCTGCCCGATGGTTGTCGGTGCAATACCGGCGACCTTGAGCACCAACTGTGTGAACACGACGGCCCGGCGGGAACCCGGTGGAGGTCGTGATCCGGAGGCCGCAGACTGTGGGTCGTGGACCCCTTCGACCCGGCAGCCGTGCGGGCGGCCTACGGCGCGGCAGCCCGCGACTACGCCGTCGAGTTCGCCGCCGACCTCGACCGGCTCCCGGTCGATCGGGCGGTCCTCGACGCCGCGGCCGAGCGGTTGGCGGGTCGCGCTCCGGTGCTCGACCTCGGCTGTGGTCCCGCGCAGGTGGGCGGCTACCTCGCCGCCCGGGGCGTCTCGGTCACGGGCATCGACCTCGCGCCGGAGATGCTCGGCGTGGCGCAGCAGCGCGGCGTTCCCGTGCGCCTCGCCTGCGCCGACCTGCGGGCGCTGCCGGTCCGGTCACGCTCGTGCTCGGGTGCGGTCGCCTTCTACTCGATCCAGCACCTGCCCCGATCGGACCTGGGCGGCGCGCTCGGCGAGCTGGCGCGGGTGCTCGAGCCGGGCGGGACGCTGGTGCTCGCCGCCCACCTCGGCGTAGGCGAGATCACCGTGAGTGAGCTGCTCGGGCACAGCTTCGAGCCGATGGGCGGCACGTTCTACGCCGAAGGCGAGCTCGAGCGTGCGGTCACCGCGGCCTCGTTCGTGGTCGACGACGTGCGCCTCCGCGACCCGCTCCCGCACGAACACCCGTCGCGCCGGGTCTACCTCACCGCGCGACTCGACGTCAGAGGGTGAGGCCGAGACCACCGTCCACCAGGAAGACCTGGCCGGTGGCGTAGGTGGTGGCGACGAGGGCCAGGCAGGCCTCGGCGATGTCCTCCGGGGTGGCGACGCGGTGCAGCGGTGCGATCGCGGCCACGCCCTCGCGCAGCGCCTGCCAGTCCTCGGTCCACGGCGTGGCGACGAGGCCCGGGGCCACGGCGTTGATGCGCACGTTGCCGCCGACGTGCTTGGCCATGATCGCGGTGAGGTGGTCGAGCGCGGCCTTGGAGACGGCATAGGGGAGCGAGCTGCCCGTCTGCCTCGTGCCGGCGAGCGAGGTGATGTTGATGATCCAGCCGTCGTCGGCCTCGCGCAGCAGCGGCAGTGCCGCCTGGCTGACGAGGAAGGTGCCCACCACGTTGGTGCGCAGCACCTTGTCCCAGTGCTCGACGGTGACGCCTTCGAGGTCGGGCATCGGCACGTCGATGGTGACCCCGGCGTTGTTGACGACGCCGTCGAGGCGGCCCCATCGCTCCTGGGCGGCTTCCACCAGCGCGCCGGCGGTGGCGGGGTCGCTGATGTCGCCCTGCACGTAGAGGGCGTCGGGGAGGTCGGCGGCGACCCGCTCGCCCGCTTCGACCGACGTGACCGAGTTGACCAGGATCCCGGCGCCGAGGCCGGCGAGACGGCGGGCGACCGCCTCGCCGATGCCGCTCGAGGATCCGGTGACGATGACGGCCTGATGGGACAAGTCCATGGGGGCTCCTGCGGCGAAGGGTGGGACGGAGGCTACGAGTGGGCGTCGCCGGAGAGGTCGGCGCGGAAGGCGGTGAGCAGGCGGGTCACGTCGGCAGCGGTGGCCGCGGTCCCGTACAGGTGGAAGTCGGGCCGCTGGAGCGCGGCGACGACACCGTGCCGGGTGAACCAGTCGTCGTACTGCTGGAGTGGGTCGGCGAGATCGGCGCCGACCTCGACGATGGCCCCGCCGACTCCCGAGAACCAGGCGACGAGGGCCGGGTCGACGTCGCGGGCCGCGCCGGGGCGTGCCACCAGCCGGAGCCCGGCGCCCACGACGTCGTCGAGCAGCCGCGGGCCGGAGCCGTCGTCGACGGTGCCCTGCAGGAACAGCTCGCCGGCGAGCCCGGAGGTGCGGTCGATGAGGCCGTCGGTGATGCCGGGCAGCTCAGGGATCTCGGCCACCTCGCCTTCCACCACTCCTGCGCTCATGAGCTCGTCGCGCGCCGCGGCCTCGGCCGCGTCGGGGACGCAGATGACCTTGCCGAGCTGCATCGAGAAGTCGATCACCGAGCGCACGTTGGGCATGCGCTCGAGCTGGTAGGTGTCGAGCAGGGCGTCGCCGGTCGCGCCCGTCAGCACCAGGTCGAGCTTCCAGGCGAGGTTCACGGCGTCCCGCAGGCCTGAGCACATGCCCTGGCCTGCGAACGGAGGCATCTGGTGCGCGGCGTCGCCGCCGAGGAGGACCCGACCGTCACGCCACTGCTCCACCCAGCGCGCCTGGAAGGTGTAGACCGCGTGCCTCTCGAGCGAGGCGTTGCCGGGGTGGACGTCCCATGACTCGAGCAGCCGCCACGCCGTGGTCTCGTCGTCGAGCGCGTCGCGCGGTTCGTCGGGCAGGCGCATGAACTCCCAGCGTCGCCGCCCGGGGCCACCCGACACCGCGGTCGACGGGCGCGCCGGGTCGCAGATCTGCACGTTGATCGGGTCGTAGGTGCGGGCCTCGTCGAGGATGACGTCGACGATCAGCCAGTCGTAGAAGAACCCGAGGTCGTGCACGTGCGCGCCGATGAGCGTGCGGACGGCGCTGTTGGCGCCGTCGCACCCCACAACGAAGCCGGCTCGGGTGGTCTGCTCGTCGTCTGCGCCCGCTCCGGGCGCGCCGGTCGGGGTCGCGCGGTGCCGCACGGCCACCCCGGTGTCGCCGGGATCGAGCGCGACGACCTCGCGACCGCGCTGCACGTCGATGCCCGGCAGCGACGACGCGCGCTCGGCCAGGAGGTGCTCCAACGTGGGCTGGTTGAACATCGACGACTGGGGCCAGCCCGATGCACCCGGGCCCGTCCGACCGAAGCGCAGGAGGGGCAGGCCGTTCCCGTTGCGCCACTCGTACACGTCGCCGGGCTCGATGATGGCATCGAGCTGGTCGCCCAAGCCGCAGGCCTGCAGGATCCGGCCGGTCTCGTGGTCGAAGTGGACGGCGCGCGGCAGGGGGTAGGGCTGGGGCCAGCGCTCGAGGAGGGTGACGGAGCGGCCGCGCTGGGCCAGCAGGATGGCGAGCACCGTGCCGACGGGGCCCGCGCCGACCACCACCACCTCGGTGTCGTGGGCGCCGCGCCGTGCGTCGGTTGGCGGGCTCACGGAGGGGTCAGCGGCTGGTGGCCCCAGGCGCTGATGCGGTCGTAGCGGCGGTTGTCGTCCCAGTCGTCGGTGATGAGCCGCGCGCCGTGACCGACCTCCACCTGGAAGCCCGCCGGCGAGACCACGTAGAAGCTGAACATGCCGTCGTTGTCATGGCGGCCCAGCCCGTTGGCGATGCCCAGCCCGGCACCCCACGCCCGGTCGAACGCGCGGCCCACGTCGTCGCGGTCCGTCACCTCGACCATGACGTGGTGGAGCCGCTGGGGCATCTCGAACGGGGCGCGGGCGAGCGCCACGGTGTGGTGGCGCTCGTTGCAGTGGTAGAAGCGCACCTCGAGCTCGATGCCCTCGGCGATCTCCATCTCGAGCCAGTCCGACTGCCTCATGCCCAGGCCGTCGGTCAGGAAGGCGTGCGACTCGTCGAACGCCAGGGTGGCGAAGACGGTGTGGCCGAAGCCGACCCCCTCGGTGAAGAAGCCGCCGGGGACGAGCGGCGACGTGAAGCCTCCGGGGTCGCGGGCGAGGCCGTGCACGAGCTCCACCCGCACGCCCCACGGCGCCATGGTGTGCACGAGGTCGCTCACCCGTCGGGCCGCCCGCTCCTCGTCGGTGCCCTGGTGCAGCTCGTAGCCGGCGGCGCGGAGCCGCGTGGCGAGCGCAGCGAAGGAGGCGGCGTCGGTGGCCTCGAAGCCGAGGTAGGTGGCGTCGTCTGCAGGTCCGGCTTCGACGACGAGGCGCTGCACCGCGGCATCGTTGCGCCAGGTGAGGGCTCCTGCGGCCGGCTCGCCCGGCACCAGCCCGATGACGTCGCCGAAGAAGGTTGACAGGGAGGTGGGGTCGGGTACCTCGATGCCGAGGTAGGCGATCTCGATGTCGTGTTGCACAGCGGTCGTTCCTTTCGTCGTCACGCCGGGCGCACGGTGACCGGCAGGGATCCGAAGGCCCGGATCAGGTTGTTGAGCTTGCGGACGGGGGTACCGAGCTCGAAGCGCTCGACGCGGGTCGCCAGCGCGGCGAGCACGGCAGCGCCCTCGAGGCGGGCCAGGCCCATGCCGGCGCACGTGTGCACGCCGTGGCCGAAGCCGAGCTGGCCGGCGGCCTCGCGGGTGATGTCGAACTCGTCGGCGCGCTCCCAGCGCCGCTCGTCGCGGTTGGCGGAGGCGTACATCATGAGGAGGCGGGCGCCCTCGGGCAGGGCGACGCCTCCGACCTCGGTCGGCTCCGTGGCGACGCGCGTGAAGCAGCTGATGGGGCTCTCGAGGCGGAGCACCTCGTTGAAGGCGTTCTTCACCCGCTCGGGCTCGCGGCGGAGCCGGTCCCACTGGTCGGGGTGCGTCGCGAACAGCCAGACGGCGTTGCCGATCGCGCTGATGGTGGTGTCGAGCGACGGGGCCAGGTAGTCGATGAGCAGCGTCGGGCACTGGCCCGGCTCGATGTCGCCGCGCGCGGCCGCCGCCAGCACGCCCGCGGCCATGCTGCCGGGTGGCAGGTCGTGGCGGGAGGCCACCTGCTGGGCGTAGCCGACCATCTCCATGAGCCCCGGACCGGCCGCCTCGGTGCGCGGGTTGGGTGGCCCGAGCGCATCGAAGTTGGCGGCGGCCCAGGTGAGCAGCTGGTCCCGGCCGTCGTCGGGCCAACCGAGGAGGTCGGGCACCCAGGTGACGGGAATGACCTCGGCGAGGTCACCGACCGCGTCGAACGCGCCACGCTCGACGAGCCGGTCGACGAGGTCGTCGGCGAGCGCCTGGACGTCGGGGCGCAGCTCGGCGAGGGCCTTCGGGGTGAGGGGCCGGCCGATGACCTCACGCTGACGGTCGTGCGCGGCGCCGTCGCTCATCAGCGTGGTGCCACGGCCGGCGTGGTTGATGAAGTCGTTGAGCCCGACGCCCTGCCCGGAGCAGAATGTGGCGGCGTCGGCCAGGGTGGCGCGCACGTCGGCGTAGCGGGGCACGGCGTAGACGTCGTGGCGCTCGAGCCACACCACCGGCCCGAGGTCGCGCAGCGCGCGGTAGTGGTCGTACGGCTCGGCGAGGGCCTCGTCGCCGAAGAGGTCCACGTCGGACGTCGGGATCATCCGGCGGCGGCCACGAAGTGGTTGCGGATCGTGCCGATGCCCTCGATCCAGCTCTCGAGGGTCTCGCCGACCTGGAGGAAGCGGGGCGGCTTGGAGGTGATGCCGACACCGGCGGGCGTGCCGGTGAAGATCACGTCGCCGGGGAGCAGGGGGAGGACGGCGGACAGCTCGGCGACGAGGCGCGGCACGCTGAAGATGAGGTCGCTCGTGCGAGCGTCCTGGACCGTGACGCCGTCGATCGAGCAGCCGAGGGCGAGGTCGTCGGGATCGGTCAGCTCGTCGGGGGTGACCACCCACGGGCCCATCGGCCCGAAGCCGCGGTACGACTTGCCCAGCGAGAACTGGCTGCCGGCCGCGAACTGGACGGTCCGCTCCGAGATGTCCTGGCCGACCGTGAGCCCGGCCACGTGCGACCAGCCGTCGGCCTCGGCCACGCGGTCGGCGCGGGCGCCGATGACGGCCACCAGCTCGACCTCCCAGTCGACGGTCGCCCCGGCCACCTCGACGTCGTCGAAGGGCCCTGCCAGTGACGCCGGGAACTTGGTGAAGGTGGCGGGCACCGAGGGCACGTCCATGCCCGACTCCTCGGCGTGCGACCGGTAGTTCAGGCCGATGGCGAACACCTGGCGGGGTGCCGGCACGGGTGAGCCGAGGCGGGCCTCGTCGAAGGGCGTCACCTCGGCCCCGCCGAGGCCGGCGGCGACCTCGCGCACCTCGTCCCAGTCGTCGTAGAGCGCCTGCACGTCGGGGCCGAAGCGGCCACCCGACGCCCGTTCGAGGTCGATCCCGCCGCCTTCGGCGAGGATCGTCGCTCGGCCTTCGAGGTTCGCCAGCTTCATCGCGCGTGCTCCGATCGAGTGCGGGCCGCGGCACCCCCGCAGCATCCCCCGGAGGACAGCGTACGACGACAAAGTAGTCGTTGCAACAGATACATTGAGGCGCGCTAATGGGGCGCTCCGACGTCTCGCCACAGAGCGGCCTCTCAGGACAAGAGCCCCTGTCTGCTGGGTCGGACGACCGACCGGCGGTCGCTCAGGCGGTGGCGCGGCGTGCGGCCTCGTTGGCGCCGAGGAGGGCCTTCGCGAGCAACCGGTGCAGCACCTCGAGCTCGTCGGCGGTGAGGTCCGCCCATTGCGAGCGGTGGTACGCCTTGAGGCGCGGCGTCACCAGGGAGAACAGGGCGGTGCCCTCGGCGGTGGCCCGCACCAGCACGCCGCGCCG
>JADGOP010000084.1 GCA_017882935.1 Actinomycetota bacterium | reverse complement strand
CCTGGTGCGCCGCGCCGAGCGCCTCGTCGAGGGCCTTGTTGGCCTCGTCGGTGTAGCCGTGGACCGTGCCGTAAGGGCCGGCGATGCGCAGGCCGAGGTCGCGGGCCAGCCGCATGATCTCGCTCATGGCGAGCTTGGAGAGGTTCGGCAGGCCGGGGATGTCGCGGCCGGCCTCCTTCGCGGCCTTGAGGCGGAGGTTGTTGAACCGGCCGAGCTCCTCGAGCGTGTGCAGCTGCATGAGGCCCTGGCGGATGCTCGGGTCGTCGACGGCGTCGTTGGCCTTGGCGATGAACGTGAGCATGGCCACGGTGCCGCCCAACGGGCCGCGACGGGTGACCGGGCGGTCCTTGACTCCGGGGGTCGGGGCGAAGTCGCCGGCCCGCTTGTCGAGGTGTCCGGGCAGGGTGCCGGGCAGCACCATGGTGGCCCCGGCCCCGCCGCCGCCCGAGCCGAGGCCCGCGCGCTCGAAGGCGAGCGTGGTGTTGGTGACCTTCCACCCGTCGTTGAGGTCGCCGATGCGGGCGCTGTCGGGCACGCGGGCGTCGCTGATGAACACCTCGTTGAAGAGGGCCCGGCCCGTCATCTCGCGCAGGGGTCGGACGTCGACGCCCGGCTGCAGCATGTCGAACGCGAAGTAGCTGATGCCGCGGTGCTTCGGCGCGTCGGTGTCGGTGCGGGCGATGAGCATGCCGAGGTCGGCCACCTGCCCCCCCGAGGTCCACACCTTCTGCCCGTTCACGACCCACTCGTCGCCGTCGCGCAGGCACTTGGTCTGCAGCCCGGCCAGGTCGGAGCCGGCGCCGGGCTCGCTGAAGAGCTGGCACCAGCCCTTCTGGCCCGTGACGATGTCGCGCACGTAGCGGTCGATCTGCGGCTGGGTGCCGTGGACGCCGATGGTGGGGGCGGCGAGCAGCGCCCCGAGGCCACCGGGCGACCCGAGTGCACCGAACTCGGCGATGGTGCGCGACACCACCGCGGCCTCGTTGCGGGCCAGGCCGCGCCCATAGGCGTTGTCGGGGAGCGTGGGCATGCCCCAGCCGCTCAGGCCCAGTCGCTCCCACCAGGCGCCGACGGTGAGGTCGGGGTCCCAGTTGCTCTCGAGCCAGGAGGTCAGCTCGCTGACCAGGGAGTCGGTGGTGGTGGCCACGTCGGTCATGTCGTTCCCCCAGAGAAGCGGTGTCGGCGCCCCCCACGTCGGGTCGACGCGGCGCCGGGGCGATGCTAGGCGCCCACTTGACCCGCCGGTCAAGTCACGTCGGCGGCTCGAGGCGGTAGTCGGGGAAGTTGCCGAACAGGCGCTCGCCGGCGGGGCCCTCGGTGACGGCGTGCACCAGGTGCTCGCCCCCCACGAACGCACCGCGCCACGACGCGCCGCGGCCGCCGAAGGGCTCGGCCTTGTCGCCGCGGGAGCGGGGCTTGTTGATGCCCACCTTGAAGGCCTGGAGCTCACCGGCGAGGCGCTTGGCGAGGCCTTCGTCGTCGCAGGCGAGGGAGGCCACGAGGGCGCCGTTGGAGGCGTTCATGGCGGCCAGCAGGTCGGCCTCGGTGTCCACGACCATGACGGTGTCGACGGGACCGAACGGCTCGGCGTGGTGCAGCGGCGACGAGCGGGGCGGGTCGAGCAGGGCCACCGGTGCGAGGTAGGCGGCGGTGTCCTGACCGGGCAGGAAGCGCCCGTCGTCGAGCGAGCCGCGGTACAGCGGCACCGCGCCCCGCAGCACGGCCTCGTCGACCTTGTCGGTGAGGTCGCTGACCTTGGCGGCGTGGATGAGCGGCCCGAAGTCGAGCGTGGGGAGCTCGTCGGCGGGGTCGGCCACGGCCAGCGGGTGGCCGAACTGCAGCCCGCCGAGCACCGGCAGGAAGGCGGCGAGGAACTTGTCGAACAGCTTCCGCTGCACGACGTAGCGGGGGTAGGCGGTGCACCGCTGCTTGCCGTAGGCGAAGCCCTTGCGGAGGTGCGCGGTGAGGTTGTCCCAGTCGGAGTACTCCCAGATGCCCCAGGCGTTGAGGCCCTCCTGCTCGAGGATGTGCCGCTTCTCGGTGTCGGCGAGCTGCGAGGCGATCTGGCCGCCCGTGTCGCGCCCACCCACGAACGAGAGGCAGCCGATCTCGGGGGAGTTCACCAGGACCGGCGAGAGGTCGCGCCCGCCCCCGCTCACGAGCGTGAGCGGCAGGCCCTCGCGCCGCGCCAGCGCGGTGGCCAGGGTGAGGGCGCACACGCCGCCGTCGGTGGGCGACTTGGCGATGACCGCGTTGCCGGCGAGCGTCTGCACGAGCATGGCGTGCACCAGGACCGACAGCGGGTAGTTCCACGAGGCGATGTTGGACACCGGGCCCGACAGCTGCCGGCGACCCGCGAGCATCGGCTCGATCTCGTCGAGGTACCACTCGACGCCGGAGATGGTGCGGTCGACCGACTCCATCGACTGTGCCCACGGCTTGCCGATCTCCCAGACCAGCAGCAGCGCGAGGAGGTCGCGGTGGGTGTCGAGCGCCTCGACCGCGCGGCGGGTACGGGCCTGGCGCTCGGCGAGCGGCACCGCCGCCCACTCCTCGTGCTCGACGACGGTCGAGCTGAGCGCCTCTGCGGCCATGGCCGGCGGCAGCATCGAGGGACCGACGATCTTCGAGCCGTCGATGGGCGAGACCGAGGCCTGGGGGCTGCCGGCGTCGCGCCAGGTGCCACCCCACAGGTTGCGCAGGTAGCCCTCGGCGAACGCCTCGGGGGCCACCGCCCGGGCTCGTTCGTAGGCCTCGGGGAAGGAGGTCCCTGGCTTCAGCGCGAGGCTGGGGGAGGCAGCGGCGGTGGTCGACGTCGGCGCGGGCACGGGGTCGGGCTCCTTGGCGGGACGGGGCGGTACGGGTCGACGCTCCAGGTCGGAGGCGCCGCCGCCTACCGCCGGTAGGGTGCGCGAACCGTAACCGTCGGCTCCGCTCCGGTCCATCCCGCCGGGCATGCGCCGGCCACGTGGTCCGGTGGTCGCCCGGCACGGACCACGCACCCCGGGCGGGTACCGTTCTCCCCTGTGACCGAGGAACGGCATGGCCGCCCGACCCCCGGTCGGGACCGCCGGCCCGGGGCCTCGTCGGGAGCCGTGGCGCTGGTGCTCTGCGCGGGGTTCGCGCTGTGTGCGGTGGCCGTCCTGTGGTCGGCGCGACGGGTGGCCCCGACAACGCTCACCACGGCGTCGGGGGTGTCGGTCGAGTCGACCGCGACGCCGGGCACCCCCGTCGCGTCGGGCACCTCGGCCACCACGACGGTCGTCGGGTCCGCGCCGGCCACCACCCCCGCCCCGACGTCGACCACCGTCGACGTGGGCGCGCTGCCGCAGACCGACACCGAGCCCACCACCTCGACGGCGGCGTTCACGGCCGGGTCGGCCGCGCTGTGGCAGGCGGTGGTCCACGACGACCCCGACCGCGCCCTGCCGTTCTTCTTCCCCGAGTCCGCCTACCGCCAGGTCAAGGACGTCGGCGACCCCGATGGCGACTGGAACAACCGGCTGGTGGCCAACTTCCGCACCGACGTCCACGCGCTGCACCAGCAGCTCGGCACGCTGCCCGCCGGTGCCAGGTTCGAGCGCCTCGACGTGCCCGAGGGCCAGGCGCAGTGGATCACGCCCGGCGTCGAGTTCAACAAGGGCTCGTACTGGCGGGTCTACGGGAGCCGGCTGCTCTACACCGTCGGCGGGGTCGAGCGGTCCCTGCCGGTCAGCTCGCTCATCCCGTGGCGCGGCGAGTGGTACGTGGTGCACCTCGGCGCCATCCGCTGACGCCGGCGCTCAGTGGGGCGTCAGCACCAGCTTGCCCAGCACCTTGCGGTCGAGCAGGTCGCGCAGGGCCTGCGCCGCCTCCGGCAACGGCCGGACGTGCGGGGCCACCGGGCGGAGCACGCCCTTCGCCACGTCGTCGAGCAGCCCGTCGAGCAGCTCCCGTTGCTCGGCGGCGTGCGACAGCGCCCACGCGCCCCAGTCGACGCCGACGACGGAACGGTTGCGCAGCAGGATCTGGTTGGCGGGCAGGCGCGGGATGGGGCCCGACGCGAAGCCGATGATCAGCAGCCGGCCGTCGTAGGTGAGCGAGCGCAGGGCGGCCTCGGCGAAGGGACCGCCGACCGGGTCGACGGCCACGTCGATGCCACCGCCCGACCACGCGCGGGCCTCGGCCTTCAGCCGTGCCGCGACCTCGTCCGGGTCGCCGCTCGAGTCGATGGCGTGCTCGGCTCCCGACGCGAGCGCCGCGGCGCGCTTGTCGGGCGTGGACGCGGCGATGGCGACGCGCGCGCCGTGGGCCACCGCCACCGCCACGGTGGCGAGGCCGATGCCGCCGCCACCCCCGAGCACGAGGACACGCTCGCCGGGCTGCAACCGGCCGCGGTCGCGCAGCGCGAACCGGGCCGTGCAGAAGCTCTGCACGAAGGCCGCGGCGGTGGCGACGTCGAGGGCGTCGGGGATCGGCACCGCGGCGTCGACGGGCACGGCCACCTGTTCGGCGAAGCCCCCGAGCCCGCACATGCTCACGACCCGCCGGCCCACGAGGCCCCGGTCGACGCCCTCGCCGACCGCGGCGATGGTGCCCGCGATCTCGCTGCCGGGGATGAACGGGACCGGCGGCTTGATCTGGTACCGACCCTGCACGAAGAGGGCGTCGACGTAGTTCACGCCGGCGGCCTGCACGTCGACGACCACGTGGCCCGGCCCGGCCACGGGCGCCTCGCGCTCGACCAGCCGCAGGCCGTCGACGGAGCCGACCTCCTCGCACACGATCACGCGCATTCCGATACCACCTCGGTCTTCGTCGATGCCCCGGGCGAGCAACCTACCCTCCGCAGCGGAAGGATCGCGCGACGGAACGGAGCCGATCTCGGGCGCGGCCCCGGCCCACTAGGGTGCCCCAATGTTCGCTCCCGAGCGAGGTACGGCTCTGCGTCGTGCCCGACGCGTGACCATCCTGGTGGTCCCGTTGCTGCTCCTGGCCGCCTGCTCGTCGAGCAGCGGGTCGGCGAAGACGCAGGTCGCCTCGGAGCTGGCCACCACCTCGGCGGCGCTGCGGGGCGCGGGCCCCGGCAAGGAGTGCCACCCCGCCAGTGCCCCCGCGATGCACGGCGCGCCCACGGTGGTGGTCCCCGAGGTCGCACCCCGCACGCTGCAGGTCACCGACCTCAAGGTGGGCCACGGCGACCCCGTCCACGCCGGCCAGTCCATCACCGTGCAGTACCTGGGGGTGGCGTGCTCCACGGGCACGCAGTTCGTCACCACGTGGGACCGCAACCTCCCCTACGCCACGCGCCTGGCGCCGCCGCTCATGGAGGGGTGGATCCGGGGCATCCCCGGCATGCGGGTCGGCGGGCAACGCCAGCTGGTGGTCCCGCCGCGGATGGGCTACGGCGAGGTGGGCTACCGCAAGCTCGTGCGGCCCGGGGAGACGCTCGTCTACGTCATCGAGCTCGAGTCGATCTCCTGACCCTCGGCTCCGGGCTCCGGGCTCCGGGCTCCGGCCTCACGGAACCGGCGAGCCGGCGCGGCGGAGGAGCGCATCGATCGACACAGAGGCGCACGGCCCGTCGCCGACGATCGGCGTGCACAGCGCCCACGAGTCCCACACCACGTCGGTGTGCTCGGTCGTGCCCCGCCCGCCGACGTAGGTGACGCGCAGGCCGATGGCCGCGGCGTCGCCCGGGCGCACGATGGTGAGGCGCAGCTGGATGCCGCCGGTCTGGTCGTCGGGGACGGTGCCCTGCGGTGGGAGCACATAGCCCTCGATGGGTTGCAGGCGGCCCGGCCGGTGTGGCGCGAGGCCCCGGATGGACGCGACGCGCAGCTGCGGGTCGAGCCGCTCGACCTCGACCCGCCGCACGACGATGGGCGTGGTGCCGACGTTGTCGAGCGCGAGCTCGAACGTGCCGGTGCCGCCGAGGGGGACCGTCCGGCCCTGCACCATCGCCATGCCGGCGTCGAGGGGGCCCGTGCCCCGCACGGCGGGCACCTTCGACGCGACGCGGTCGTCGGGAGTGGCCCGATCGGAGGTGGTGAGCGCGACCAGTCCGACGACGGTGCCGACGACGGCGACGGCCAGCGCAGCCCCGGCCAGCACCCGGGCGGCGTGGGTGAGCGGTCGCCCGCGGGGGCCGTCGGCCTCGGGGCCGTCCGTCGGGTCGGGCCCGTCGCCCGGGTCGGTGCCCGTCATGTCCGCCTGCGGCCCGTCAGGCCGTGGGCCCACCGTCGGTGTCGAGGGGCATGAGGCGTACCTCGACGCCGGGCTCCACGCCGTCGGTGACCGACTCGGTGACCAGCTTCGCGACGTTGCCGGCCGCGAGCACGTCGGCCTCGACCGAGGCCAGGGCGGTGAGGCGGGCCGTGGTGTCGCGCACGGTGACGTGCTCGACGGCCGCGCGCATCGACTGCTTGGCGTCGGACTTGGCGCGGCGCACCGCGGTGAGGACGTCGACGGCGATGGTGAGCACCAGCGGGTCGGCGCCGGGCTCCTCGGAGCCGAGGTCGGCGGGCGTGGGCCACGGCGCCAGGTGCACCGACCCGGTCCGCCACCACGACCACACCTCTTCGGTGACGAAGGGCAGGAACGGCGCGAACAGCCGCAGGAGCACGTCGAGCGCCACGGCCAGGGCCGCCCGGGCGGAGACGGTGGCGGCCTCGGCGAAGGCATCGCCGCCGTAGGCGCGGGCCTTGACCAGCTCGAGGTAGTCGTCGCAGAACGACCAGAAGAAGGTCTCGGTGCGCTCGAGGGCGCGGGCGTAGTCGTAGCCGTCGAACGCGGTGGTGGCCTCGGACACGAGCAGGGCCAACCGGTCGAGCACGGCGTGGTCGACCGGTTCGGCGACCAGCGAGGGGTCGGGGTCGGTGGCGCCGAGGTTGAGGGCGAAGCGCGAGGCGTTGAGCAGCTTGATGACGAGCCGGCGCCCGATCTTCATCTGCCCCTCGTCGAAGGCGGTGTCGGTGCCGGGCCGGGCGCTGGCCGACCAGTAGCGGACCGCGTCGGTGCCGTACTGCTCGAGCAGCGCGACGGGGGTGACGACGTTGCCCTTCGACTTCGACATCTTCTTGCGGTCGGGGTCGAGGATCCAGCCCGACAGGGCGGCGTTGCCCCACGGCACGGTGCCGTGCTCGTAGTGCGCGCGCACGACGGTGGAGAACAGCCAGGTGCGGATGATGTCGTGGCCCTGGGGTCGCAGGTCCATGGGGAAGGTGCGGGCGAACAGGTCGGGGTCGCGCTCCCAGCCGGTGGCGATCTGGGGCGTGAGCGACGACGTGGCCCAGGTGTCCATGATGTCGGGGTCGCCCATGAAGCCTCCCGGCTGGCCGCGCTGGGCCTCGTCGAACCCGGCGGGCGTGTGGCTGGTGGGGTCGATGGGGAGCTCGGACTCGTCGGGCACCACGGGCTGGTCCCAGAGGGGCTCACCCTGGTCGTCGAGCCGGTACCAGACGGGGAAGGGCACACCGAAGAAGCGCTGCCGGCTGATGAGCCAGTCGCCGTTGAGGCCCTCGACCCACGACTCGTAGCGGTGCCGCATGTAGTCGGGGTGCCACGTCAGCTCGCTGCCCCGGGCCACGAGCGTGTCGCGCAGGTCGGCGTCGCGTCCGCCGTTGCGGATGTACCACTGCCGGGTGGTGATGATCTCGAGCGGCTTGTCGCCCTTCTCGTAGAACTTCACCGGGTGCTGGATGGGCTTCGGGTCGCCGTGCAGGTCGCCCGTGTCGCGCAGCAGCTGCACGGTGCGCTCGCGGGCGGTGTGGACGGTGGCACCGGCGAGGCTGGCGTAGGCGGCGAGGCCGTCGATGGTCTCGATGCCGTGTGGCGCGTCGGGCCGGATGCGGCCGTTCCAGTCGAGGATCGGGCGGGTGTCGAGCTGAAGCTCGCGCCACCAGGTGACGTCGGTGGTGTCGCCGAAGGTGCACACCATGGCGATGCCGGTGCCCTTGTCGGGGTCGGCGAGCGTATGCCCCAGCACCGGCACCGCCACCTCGAACAACGGCGTGCGCACCGAGGTGCCGACCAGCTCCGTGAACCGTTCGTCGCCCGGCGGCACCACCAGCGCCACGCACGCCGGCAGCAACTCGGGCCGGGTCGTTTCGACCTCGACAACGCCGCCGTCCTGACTCGAGAAGGCAAGCCGCACAGCGGTTCCCGTGACGGGGCGGTCCTCGAGTTCGGC
>JADGOP010000003.1 GCA_017882935.1 Actinomycetota bacterium | reverse complement strand
ACGGTGGGCGAGCTCGACCACGCCCTGCTCGAGGAGCGCCCCCGCCTCGCCGGACTCGGAGAAGCCTGCGCTGATCACCACCAGGCCGTGCACCCGCTTGTGCGCGCAGTCATCGACCACGGCCGCGACCTGGTCGGCTGCCACGCACACCACCGCGAGGTCGATGTCGTCGGGCACGTCGAGGATCGACGGGTACGACCGCACGCTCGCCACGTACGAGGCGTTGGCGTTGACCGGGTAGACGGGCCCCTGGAAGCCGCCGTCGAGCAGCCGTTTGAACACGTCGTACCCGATGGAGCCCGGCTGTCGGGAGGCCCCGACCACGGCGACCGAGCGGGGTGCGAGGAGGCGCCGGACCGACTGTGCGAACGCCGAACGGGCCCGCGCCTCGATCACCGCGAGCGCCTCGGGCGTGGGCTCGATGCTCAGCTCGACCTCGATGACCCCGTCGGCGAACCGGCTCGAGGCCTCGAACCCGGCCTGCTTGAAGACCGACAGCATCTTGCGGTTCTGCGGCAGGACCTGGGCGGTGAAGCCGGTGAGCCCGACCTCCCGGGCGGCCGCCGCGAGGTACTCGAGCAGCACCGTGGCGAGCCCGCGGCCCTGGTGGGCGCCATCGGTGAAGAAGGCCACCTCGGCGACGCTCGACATCGGGTAGCGGTCGTAGCGGGCCACACCCACGAGGTCGTCGCCGAGCAGCCCCACGAACGCCATGCGGTCGACGTAGTCGACCTGGGTCAGGTTGGCGATGTCGCGGGCACTGAGCTGCGGCCGTGGGCTGAAGTAGCGGTAGTAGATGCTCTCGGCCGACTGCCGGCTGTGGAAGGCCTCGATGCGCTCGGCGTCCTCCGGGATGATCGGCCGGACGTGCAGCGTGCCACCGTCGGCGAGCAGGACGTCGCCCTCCCAGGCGTCGGGATACGGCATGCTGCCGACATTACTGGCGCCACCCGAGCTGGCACCCCCGGCGCCGGGGTCAGTGCGCGTCGTGTGCCGGCAAGCGTGGCCAGCGGGCACGCAGCCGGTGCCGCGCCTCCGACGAGGTCCACACCAGCGCGGCCACGACGGCCACCACCTCGAGCGTCGGCACGACAAAGTGGATGTAGGCACTCTGGAGCGAGTGCGCCAGCCCGTGGCTCGACTGGTTGTGCAGGATCGCGCGTGCGTCGGGCACGAAGCCGAGGTGGAGCACGGCGGCGAAGAACAGCAGCGCGAGCGCGGAGCGCGACCGGTAGGCGAGCGCCAGCGGGATGAGGCCCCACGCCAGGTACCACGGCAGCACGTAGGCCCCGACGAGGCCGTAGGCGAAGACGGCGAGCCCCACGACGATGGCGGGGTTCGACTTGGCCCGGGTCCGGAACACCAGCAGCACCGCCAGCCCCACGGCCAGCGCGCTGGCGATCAGCGAGAGCTGGCGGGCGGCGCGCTGGCTGGCGTACCAGGCGGGCGTGCCGGGGGTGGCGCTCACGTTGGTGATGCCGCTGCGGGCCAGGTACCAGACGGATCCCCAGCTGATCTGCGCGCTGGCGTGCTGCAGCGGCTCGACCGCGATGGTGCCGCCCCCGAGCAGGTAGAGGCCCGCGGTGACCAGCAGGCAGCCGAGCGCCGTCTCCACCGCGGCACGCCAGCCACGCTGGCGCCCCAGCCACACCGCCAGCCCGATGACGCACAGCACGGCGGCCACCTTGATGGCCACGGCGGCCGCGAGGACCACCGCGCACCAGCGCAGGTGTCCGCGCTCCGCGAGCAGGATGCCCGCCAGGACCAGGAGGCCCACCGTCGCGTCGTTGTGCGCGCCGTTGATGACGCTGACCACCACGAACGGGTTGAGGCCGACCAGCGCCAGCGCGAGCGCGCTGCCGCCGGTCCAGCGGTAGACGAGCCACATGGCGGCCGCCACGGAGAGCAGCGCCAGCAGCTGGAAGTAGAGGCGTGCTCCCAGCGCCGAAGTGCCCACCAGCCGCATGCCCGGCGCCGCGGTGGCGACGAAGACGGGGCCGTACACCGAGGGCGTGCTCTTCCAGATGCGCGTCACCCGCCGGGCCACGGGATCGGTCGGGTAGTCGGATGGGACATGCGTGTACGGGTTGTCGTGATAGGTGCTCACCATGCGGCCGTACATGGCGTACGACCACACGTCGCCCGACTCGATGGGCGGGTTGGCGAGGGCCAGCAGGAACAGGACTGCGGTGGCGACGAGCACCGCACGACGCGACAGCGCACCCTCGTTCCGGCCACCCCAGACCAGCGCGGCGAACCCGGCGTAGCCCGCCGCGAGGAGCAGGAGCAGCAGCCACAACGGCCCATGGGGCCCGACGAGCAGGTAGGCACCGGTGCCGAGCACGACGGTGACCACGCCCCACGTCGCGGCCCGGGCCCGCCGGGGGTCGACGCGAGCGCCGGGATCGGTGGCGTCCGGATCCCGGACCGACGCGGTCACGGCGCCGATCCTACGCCCCGCACCCGCACTGCCCCGGGCGGTGACGGCGCAGGTGGGCGCCGCCGTGAGCCCCGTCGGGCCCTCGCCCCTGCGCTCCGGGCGAGCACGGAGGAGGCGTGGGTGACAGACTTTCTCTCCCAACCACGCAGAGGCGCCATGAGCCTGCGCGACGACACCCGCCACACCGCCCGGCAGCGCCAGGTCCGGGCAGGCTGCCGTGCCACCTCCGACGCCGACCTCGTCATCGACCTCACCACCGGGACCGCCCACGTGCCAACCAGCCTCCGCCCCGACCAGACGACCGGCTCCACCCCGCCGGCCGCCGACGACAGCCAGGCACCGGCTGCCGACCGGTTCGAGATCCTCGGCCGCACCGTCACCCTGCCCGTGCACATCCGCGAGGCCCAGCAGTGGTCGGCCACGTGGCTCGTCCCGGCCGCCGCGGCCCAACGGCTGATCGACTACTCCGGGCTCACGGTGGCCCAGCCGGTCCCCGGTCGGGCCATGATCGCCCTGGCCTTCGTGCGCTACCTCGACGGCGACCTCGACCGCTACAGCGAGCTGGCCGTCACCGTCATGGTGCGCCCCCACGACGCGGCGCCCAACCCCGGCAGGCTCACGCTGACCGCCGAGTTCGCCCGTGGCCACCTCGGCACGTTCGTCCACGACCTGCCCGTCGACCAGGAGTTCACCTGCGCGGCCGGCAACACCATCTGGGGCTACCCCAAGTGGATCGCCGACATCGAGATCAGCTCCCAGCACGGCCGCACCGCCTGCGTGCTCACCAGCTCGCACGGCACCGAGCTCACCCTCACGATCGCCGACAGCGGGCCGCTCCCCCAGCCCCAGAAGATGCCCCCCACCTACTCGTTCCGTGACGGCATCCTGCGTCGCACCGAGTGGGAGGTGAAGGGCTCCGGCGGAGGCGCCCGGCTCGGCGGCGCCTCCCTGGTGCTCGGGCGCCAGGGCCCGCTCGCCACCGCGCTGCGAGGCCTGGGGCTCCCCAAGCGGGCGCTCATGGCCAGCGCCACCAGCCACCTACAGTCCACGTTCGGCCCCGCCGACGTGGTCACCGTCCGCCGCTGACCACCACCGCCGCCGTGCGCCCACCGGTCGTCCCGTCGGGGGCCCAGGCCGAGATCAAGGCCGGTGGCTACGCGGCCGCCACCACCGAGGTCGGTGGCGGGCTCCGCACCCTCACCCTCGATGGCAGGCCGCTCGTCGCCGGCTACGCCGAGACCGCGAGGTGCGGCGCCGGGCGGGGGCAGGTCCTGGTGCCCTGGCCGAACCGGGTGGCCGACGGTCGCTACACCTTCGACGGTCACGCCGAGCAGCTCGCGCTGAGCCAGCCCTCCGAGGGCCATGCGATCCACGGCCTCACCCGCTGGAGCAACTGGCTCCTGGTCGAGCACACCGCCGACACCGCCACGTGGGGGCACCGACTCCACCCGCAGCCCGGCTACCCCCACGCACTCGACCTGCGTGTCAGCTACGCGCTCGCCGCGTCCCAGGGGCTCACCGTGCGCCTGGAGGCGCGCAACGTCGGTGCCTCACGCGCACCCTTCGGTGCCGGATTCCACCCGTACCTCACGGCCGGGTCCGACCTCGTCGATGCCGACGTCCTCACGCTGCCCGCAGCCACCGTGCTGCACACCGACGGCCGGTCGATCCCCGACGGCGAGGCCGACGTGGCCGCCGCCGGGCTCGACTTCCGGGGCGGCCGACCGATCGGAGCCGTCGCGCTCGACCACGGCTTCGGCACCCTCGTCCCCGACCCCGCCGACGGGCGCATCCGGGTCACGCTTGCCGGCCGCGACCGCAGCGCCACGCTCTGGGCCGACGCCGCCTTCCGGTGGCTGCAGGTCTTCACCGGCGACGGGCTCGGCCCCGAGCACGCCCGACGGGCCCTGGCCGTCGAGCCCATGACGTGCCCGGCCAACGCGCTCGCGTCGGGCACCGACCTGCTGGTGCTGGAGCCGGGCGAGGCGTTCGCGGCCTCCTGGGGCATCGTGGCCGGATGACCGTCACCATCGGCGTCACCGCGAGCCGTCGCATCGACGAGCAGCGCCAGTACTTCGAGCGCCACGGCGCCGAGGTCGTCAGCGGCCCCACCGTCCGCTCGGTCTCGCCCGGCGACGAGCCCGCGTTCCGCGCCGCCACCGAGGCCGTCATCGCCGCGCCGCCCGACGTGGTCCTGCTGCACACGGGCACGGGGGTGCGGGCCTGGTTCGCCGGGGCCGCCGAGCTCGGCCTCGACGACGCGCTCCGCACCACGCTGCAGGGCACCACGGTGTACGGGCGGGGCCCGAAGGCGGTGCGGGCGGCCGCCGAGAACGGGGTCACCGCGGCGTGGCAGTCCCCCCGTGGCCGGTACGAGGACCTCGTCGAGCGCATCGCCACCCACCACGCCGGCACCCGGGTGGCCGTGCAGCTCGACGGCGACCTCGACGCCGACACCGAGGTCACGCTGGGCGCCGACGCGGCCGAGGCAGAGCGCTACCTCGTCGAGCGGCTGCGAGGTCACGTCGCCGACGTCATCGCCGTGCCCGTCTACCGCTGGGCCCTGCCGCTCGACCACGCCCCCGCGGTGGCGCTGCTGCGCCGCATCGCCCGGCGGGAGGTCGACGCCGTCACCTTCACCAGCTCACCCGCGGTCGTGGGCCTCGCCCGCATCGCGGCGGCCGAGGACCTGCTCGACGACGTCCGCGCCGCCTTCGCCGACGGGGTGCTCGCCACGTCGATCGGCGAGGTCTGCTCGGCCACCCTGCGCCGCCACGGCATCGCACCGGCCCTCGAGCCGGAGCGACCGCGCCTGGGCGCGCTCCTCGTGACCACCGCCGCGGCGCTCGGCCTCGTCTGACCCGTCAGGATCACCCGGTGGGTGGCCATCGGACACGTTGCATTGCGCGACGCCCCGAGTTGACGCAGGATGACAGCAGTGCAGCCGGGAGTCAGCGACCCGATGACTCGCAGACGGAGGCCCCGGCGCAGGGAGGCGCAGGCGTGAGCACGATGGGAGAACATCCCCGAACCCGCTCGGCGGCGGAGACGCTCGAGGCCTTGGCGCGCATCTTCGACGACGGCTCGCCCGAGCTCGCGTTCGAAGCGGTCGTCGACGGGCGCGACGCCGCCGTCGCCGTCGATGCCGCCGGCCGACGCCTGGTGGTGGTTTCCACCGACGGCACCGAGCGCAGCGTCGACCTCAGCTCCGGTGGCACCATCCAGCGGTTGCACCGCAACGGCAGCGTCGAGGCGCGCATCGAGACCGCCGGCCAGCAGATCACCTTGTTCGACCTCGTCGACTGGAACACCGCCGACCTCCTCACCGACGTGCTGCGCCTGCGCGGCTTCCGCAGCGAATCGCCCTCGTCGCCGACCCCACCCCGCGCCCGCTACCCGCGCCTCGTGGCCACCAGCCGCCGCGGCGTTCCCGTCGTCCTGCCGCCCGCGACCGACCGCCACTGACACCGGGGTCAGTGTCGTTCCGTGCCTCCCGTCACGGGGCCCACCTGCGGGTTACCCTGTGCCGACCAGGCAGAACTTGCTCGGTCGGACACCACAGCCCGCATCGCGCGGGGGCCGGCGTCCGACGCTCCCACGCACTAGGAGTTCCATGCGATCGCAATCCCATGTCCGCAGCCTCACCCGCGCCGCCATCGTGCTCGCCGCCATCGCCATCGCCGTGGCGTGCAGCTCGAGCAAGACCTCGTCGAACAGCTCCAGCAGCGGAGGCGACACCGGCACCGTCGCCGCGCAGGACTCGTCCGTCGCGCTCGCCAAGGCGAAGGCGGCCACCCAGATCAACTTCCAAGGGAGCAACACCAACGTCTCGTCGACGCCGCGTCCGGCGACGAAGGGCAAGAAGATCATCATCATCTCGGCCAGCCAGGCCTCGATCAGCAGCCAGGTCCCGGCCAACGGCGCCGCTGAGGCAGCCCGGAAGCTCGGCTGGAAGGTCACCATCTACGACGCGCAGCTGAACCCGTCGAAGTACGCCCCCCTGGTGCGCCAGGCGGTCACCGCCAAGCCCGACGGCATCATCCTCGTGGCCATCGACTGCCAGAACGTGCAGCAGCCGCTCCAGGAGGCCAAGAACGCCGGCATCAAGGTCGTCGCCATCTACGCCTTCGACTGCAACGACGCCCACGCGGGCGGCGCCTCGAGTGGCCTCTTCAGCGCCTCGATCAACTACGGCGCCAAGGCCGCCAACATCGACAAGTTCACCGAGTCCTACGGCGCCGACCAGGCGCAGTACATCATCGCCGCCTCGAACAACAAGGCCAAGATCATCGCCATCCAGGACCCCGAGTTCACGGTGCTCTACTACACGCTCAAGGGCTTCACCGACACCATCAACGCGTCGGGCGGCTCCAAGATCGTCGACACGCTCAAGGTGACCTCGTCCGACATCACCACCGGCAAGATCCAGGCCAAGGTGCAGGCCGAGCTGCTGCGCCACCCCGAGGCCGACTGGGTCAAGAGCCCCTATACCTACGTCACGCAGCTGGGCATCGCCCCGTCGCTCGGCGCCAAGGCCGGCACCCTGCACGTGATGGGCGGCGAGGGCTTCGCCCCCGAGCTCGACCTCATCCGCCAGGGCAAGGTCACCGCGGTGAACATCATCTCGTCCACCTGGACCGGCTGGGCCTCCGCTGACACGCTCAACAGCGTCTTCCTGGGCAAGGCGCCGTCCGACAGCGGCATCGGCTGGGTCATCGCCGACAAGACCCACAACGTCCCGCCCGCCCCCGGCTCCGAGTACGTCCCGTCGATCGACTTCAAGGCCGAGTACGCGAAGGCGTGGGGCGTGAGCTGATGACCGACCCGGGCGATCAGCTCGGCGCAGGTGACGCGGCGTCGGGCGGGACTCCCCCGCCCGACGCCGACTCCTCCACCGACAGCGGTCCGGTCGACGCGCTGCGGGTGGAACACCTGTCCAAGACCTTTCCCGGCACCCGGGCGCTGCGCGACGTCACATTCGGCGCGGCGCCCGGTCAGATCCACGCGCTCCTCGGCGGCAACGGATCCGGCAAGTCCACCCTCATCAAGATCCTCGCCGGGGTGCAGCACGCCGACCCCGGCGGCACCATCGCGGTGCGCTACCACCGCATCGCGGCCGAGCGGACGACCCCCGAGGAGGCCCGCGACCTGGGGCTGCGGTTCGTCCACCAGAACCCTGCGGTGTTCCCGGCGCTCACGGTGTCCGAGAACCTCGCCATCGGCAACGGCTTCGAGACGGGCCCCATGGGCACCATCAAGTGGCGGGCCATGCGGCACCGCACGCAGGCGCTCCTCGACCGCTTCGAGATCCCGGCCCAGCCGTCCACCCTCGTCCGCTCGCTCCGACCCGCCGAGCAGGCCATGGTGGCCATCGCGCGGGCGCTGCAGGACCAGGAGGGCGAGCAGTCCGGGGTGCTGGTGCTCGACGAGCCCACCGCCTCGCTGCCCGCGGCCGAGGTCGACCACCTGCTGTCGGCCCTGCGGCGGTACGCCGAGGCAGGCCAAACCATCCTCTTCGTCAGCCACCGCCTCGACGAGGTCGTCGGGTTCGCCGACCAGGCCACGGTGCTGCGCGACGGCCAGGTGGCCGGCACCCTGGCCGGCGACGAGATCACCGAGAACCGCCTCATCGAGCTGATCGCCGGGCGCGCGCTCGACCGCCTCTTCCCCGACATGCCCGAGGTGGTCAGCGACGAGCACGTCATCGAGGTCTCCCACCTGTCGGGCGGGCCGCTGCGCGACGTCAGCTTCGGGCTCCGCAGGGGCGAGGTGCTCGGCATCGCCGGCCTGCTCGGGTCGGGGCGCTCCGAGCTGCTGAAGATGCTCTTCGGCGCCTACGGCCACAAGGGCGGCACCATCAGCCTCGAGGGCAAGCCGGTGCGGTTCCGCGACATCGGCGACGCCATGGACGCGGGCATCGCCTACGTCCCCGAAGACCGCGGCACCGAGGCCTCGTTCCCGGCCATGAGCGTCTCCGACAACCTCAGCGCCGCCATCATCCCGAACTACTGGAAGGGCCTGCGGCTGCGCGACCGCCGCGCCCGCGCCGACGCCCGCTCGGCCATCGACCAGTTCTTCATCAAGGCCAGCTCCGAGCAGCAGCGCATGGCCACCCTGTCGGGCGGCAACCAGCAGAAGGTCATCATCGCCCGCTGGCTGCGCCGCGAGCCCAAGGTGCTGCTGCTCGACGAGCCCACCCAGGGTGTCGACGTGAACGCCCGCGCCGAGATCTACGCGCTGGTCCGCAACGCCGTGGCCGAGGGCTGCTCGGTGCTGGTCGTCACCAGCGACTTCGAGGAGCTGTCCCACGTGTGCGACCGCGTCATCGTGCTCGCGGGCGGCACCGTCACCGCCGAGCTCCGGCCACCCGACATCGAACCGGCTCGGCTCACCGAGCTCGCCTACCGCACCAAGGAGGTCGCTTCGTGACCGCGAGCGAGCCGACACCGCCGCCCCTCCCGAACGACGAGGGCGCACCCACGTCGACGGCCCTGGCCGAGTCGACGGAACCAGCAGCCACGAGATCGGGCGAGTCCCAGCCGGTGATGGCGTTCATCGAGAAGTACGCGCTGGTGATGCTGTTCGCCGTCGTGTTCATCTTCTTCTGCTTCTGGTCCAAGACCTCGGCCACGTTCCCGACCAAGGCGAACATCACCAACGTGCTTGGCGACCAGGCCGTCATCGGCATCCTGGCGCTCGCCATCCTCATCCCGCTCGTCTGCGGCGAGTTCGACTTCTCGGTCGGGCCGGTGGCCGGCCTCACCCAGGTGCTGTGCGCGGGCTTCATGTCGAGGCTCGGGTTCCCGCTGTTCCTCGCCATCCTCGTGCCCGTGCTCATCGGCATGGTCATCGGGCTCAGCAACGGCAACACGGTTGCCCGGGTCGGCGTGAACTCGCTGATCGTCACCCTCGGCGTCGGCACCGTCCTCGCGGGTGTCGTGCAGTGGTACACCGACGGCCAGTCGATCATCACCGGCATCTCGCCAACGTTGACGCGCCTCGGCTCCGGCGACTGGTTCGGCCTGCCCCGCACGCTCTACATCCTGCTGATCGTGGCGGCGCTGGTGTACTACCTGCTCGAGCACACGCCCTACGGCCGCTACCTGCACAGCATCGGCTCCAACCGCGAGGCGGCCCGGCTGGTCGGCCTCCCGGTCGAGCGCCTGGTGCTCATCTCCTTCATGCTGTCGGGTGCGCTCGCCGGGTTCGCCGGGGTGCTCCTGGTGGCTCGCAACGGCAGCGGCAGCCCCCTCGTCGGGACGGTCATCGACACGCTGCAGGCGCTCGCCGCGGCCTACCTCGGCGCCACCGCCATCAAGCCCGGACGCTTCAACGTGGTCGGCACCATCGTGGCCATCTACTTCCTGGCGTTCAGCGTCACCGGCCTCACGCTCGCCGGCGTGTCGAACTGGATCAACGACGTCTTCAACGGTGCGGCCCTGTTCATCGCCGTGCTGGTGTCGACGATCATCGGCCGCCGCCGCACCGGCACCATCTGACCCGACCAGCGTTCACTGCACCACAAGTGCGCGCTACGCGCGCTTTCGGTGCAGTGAACCGGCGGGCGGGCTACTGGATGGTCGACGAGGTGACGACCGGGTTGCCCTGGCCCAGGTAGAAGATGCCGGGATAGCCGGCCGTCTGGAAGCCGTCGTTCGGGTTGCGGCGCAGCGTCGACCCGTCGATGTGCAGCGTGCCGGTGCGGTCGTTGCTCACGAAGAAGATGGCGCCGCCGCCCTCGTTGGCGTGGTCGTCCTGGATGATCGTGCCGCCGAGCGTGAGGGTGAAGGTGTTGCCGTCGAGGTAGATGGCGCCGCCGCTGCCCCCGCCCGGCGTGCCCGACCGTGCCGGGTTGGCCCCTGTCCCCACCGCGGTGTTGTTGCCGAACAGGCTGTTGAGCACCACCCACGACACGCCGATGCTGCTGAGGGCACCGCCGTTCGAGCAGCTGTTGCCCTGGCCGTCGGCGCCGCCGAAGGTGCTGTGCACCACGTACACCGGCAGCCCCTGCGACTGGCTCAGCACCCGGATGGCGCCGCCGCCGATGTCGGGCCCGGTGGTCTCGCAGGTGTTGCGGAAGAAGCGCGAGTTCACCACCTTGAAGCGTCCACCCCGCACGAAGATGGCCCCGCCACCGCCCCCGTCGTAGTCCTGCCCGATGGAGTTGCCGTCGACGAAGGTGAGGTTCTGCACGGTGAGCTGAGGGCTGTCCTGGTCCTGGCAGTGCGACGTGGTCCACACCTGCGCCGGGTCGCACGTGTCCATGTAGAGGATGCGGCGGACGCCGCCACCGCTGAGCGTCACGAGCCCGCCGCCGTCGACGACGATCTGCGGTCCGGTGGAGTTCACGACCTTGGCGGTCGCCGCCAGGATGATGGTGACGGGGTTCGGCCCGCACGAGAAGGTGATGATGCCGCCCAGCGCCACCGCGTTCACCACCGCGGCCGACGTGCAACTCGCCGGCGTGCCGGTGCCGATCACGCGGGTGGGGTGCGAGGTGTCGACCGCCTGCGCGGCTGCGGGGACCGAGGCGGTGCCGTCGGGGTTCCCCGCGACCGGCAGACACCCAGCCGCCAACACGCCGAGTAGTGCCAGCACTCCGATGCGCCACTTCACGAGGCCGAGGCTACCCCCACCACGGCTTCTGGGGACGCGTTCGGCGCACATCGCGCCAAGAGCGTCCCCAGAACGCGGGGGCGCAGGGCGGACCCGGCGTCGCCGACTGCTGCGCGGCGCACACGCTGCGTGCACCCCGGCGACGCAGCGATCGATCACCTAGCATGGGCCGATCGACCCATATGCCGCTACCCATCCCGGACACCTCACGTCCGAGGATCCCGTCCTCGGCCTCCTCGAGCTGCTGCGCCGCCGACCCGACTGGGAGCCAGCCATCGACCGCATCTGTGCGCTGCACGATGCCCGGGGTGGCCGTGCCATGAATGAGTCCCAGCGTCAGGCCCAGCGCTACGCGCACCGGCGCGCGGCCATGGTGTTCGACACCGTGGCGAGCCGCCACCGCCGGCCCAGCCGCCGCATGTTGCCGGTCCTCGAGCGCTTCGCGCAGAGCCCGGCCGCCACCAGCCTCGCGTCGCTGGCCAAGCAGGGCCCGGGCGACGGCTGGGGCCTGCGCCCCGGTGAGCCCGAGATGATGCGCAGCATCGCGCACGGCCTCACGAGGTACGCCGCGCACCACCGGGTCGACGAGGAAGCAGGCGTCCTCGCCTGGGCCACCGCCACCTCCACCATCGCGGCCGCCCCCGCGCTCGACCCGTACGTGGGAGCCGTACGCGGCATCGACGCCGTGCTGTTCGCCGACCTCCGCGTGCGCAGCGGCGGCGACGGCATCAAGCCCGATCTCCGCACCCGCGCCGCGCTCCGCTTCCTCGGGTTCGACGTGCCCGAGGGCGAGCCCGCCCTGCTGGCGCTCGCATCCGCGGTCGCCGCCGAGCTCGACCAGCCTCTCGTGGTGCTCGACCAGCTGCTGTGGTCGGTGTCCGACCAGTCGCTGCCGCCGGCCCCCCGAGCCAGGCCGGCGCCTGAGCCCGAGCCGCAGCCCGGTCCCGTGGTCGACCTACGACAGCGCAGCCGAGGCAGCGACCACCGGCGCCTCAAGGCCGAGCTCGCCGGCCAATAGCGCATAGCTGCGCAGCCGCGCGCCGTGATCGGCCGACGGCGTGACGATCATCAGCTCGTCGGCACCGGCGGCGGTGGCGAGCTGCCGCAGGCCGTCGGCCACCTCTGCGGGCGGCCCGGCGAACAGGCGGGCGCCCATGGTGGCCTTGGCCTGGACGAAGCGCGGCGAGGCCGCGAACTCGCGGGCCTCCGTGAGCGACGTGGGGGTGCGCTCGCCGCGGCGGATCTTGGTCATGCTGAGGGTCCAGAACGCCTCGAAGTCGTGCACCTCGTCGGGATCGTGGCTGGCGAAGGCGTTGGTGGACAGGAGCGCGCGCGGCTCGGGCTGCCACGCCGACGGTTGGAACTCGCGCCGGTAGGCCTGCAGCACCTCCACCGCGGGCTCGGGGTTGATCTGGTGGGCGAAGGCCGTGGCCAGGCCGTTCACCGCTGCGAACCGCGCCCCGTAGTCGCTCGAGCCGAGCATCCACACCTCGGGCCGGGTGGGGACCTCGGGGGCCGCCACCACCTTCGAGAAGGCGTGGTCGTGGGGGAAGCCGTCGCCCCAGCCGAGGAAGGCGAACAGCTCGGCGGCCAGCGCCGGGAAGTCGTCGGCGAGGACCGCCTGGCGCGAGCGCCGCAGGGCCAACGCGGTGATGCCGTCGGTGCCCGGCGCCCGTCCCAGCCCCAGGTCGATGCGGCCGGGGAACATCGCCTCGAGGGTGCGGAACGTCTCGGCAACCTTGAGAGGCGAGTGGTTCGGCAGCATGATGCCGCCCGCCCCGACTCGCAACGTGGAGGTCTCGGCCCCGACCCGGGCGATGATCAGCTCGGGTGCCGTGCACGCCAGCGAGCGGGTGTTGTGGTGCTCGGAGAACCAGTGCCGCCTGAAGCCGAGGGCCTCGACGTGGCGCGCCAGCTCGATGGTGCGGTCGATCGCCTCGTGGGCGCTGCCGCCGTCGGTGATGCTGACGTAGTCGAGGACGCCGACCGGTCCGCTGAAGGTCATCCTCCGGAGGGTACCGACTCCCCCGCCGGCTCCACCGCAGCCTCGACCGACGCGAGCCGGCGGGTCAGGTAGCGACGCTCGGCATCGGTCCGCGCCAGCGTGCGGGCCCGCCGGTAGGCGAGGGCCGCCTCGTCGCGCCGCCCGAGCCGCCGCAGGAGGTCGGCCTGCGTGGCGGGGAGCAGGTGGTAGCCCTCGAGCACCCCGGACGCCTCGAGCCCATCGGTGATCGCCAGGCCGGCGGCCGGGCCGTCGGCCATGGCGACCGCCACCGCCCGGTTCAGCTCGACCACGTTCGAGCCGGTGAGGCGGTGGAGCTTCCCGTACAGGCCGGCGATCTGCGCCCAGTCGGTGTCGGCGTGCGAGGGCGCGGTGGCGTGGCACGCGGCGATGGCCGCCTGCACCTGGTACGGCCCGGGCCGGCCGCGGCGCAGAGCCTGCTCGACCAGGCCTGCGCCCTCGGTGATGAGGTCGGTGTCCCACCGGCTGCGGTCCTGGTCCTCGAGCAGCACGAGGTCGCCCGCCCCGTCGGTGCGGGTCGCGACGCGGGCGCTGTGCAGCAGCATGAGGGCGAGCAGGCCGAGCGCCTCGGGCTCGTCGGGCATGAGCCGGGTGAGGGTGCGGGCCAGCCGCGTGGCCTCGGCGCAGAGGCCCTGCCGCGTCAGGTCGCGGCCCGACGTGGCGGCGTAGCCCTCGTTGAAGGTGAGGTAGAGGACGCCGAGCACCGCCCGGGTGCGCTCCGGCAGCTGGTGGGCAGGCGGCACGCGGAACGGGATGGCGGCGTTGCGCATCTTCCGCTTGGCGCGGACCAGGCGCTGGGCCATGGTCGCTTCGGGGACGAGGAAGGCGTGGGCGATCTCGGCGGTGGTCAGCCCGGCCAGCGTGCGCAACGTGAGCGCCACCTGCGCGTCGAGCGACAGCGCGGGGTGGCAGCAGGTGAACATGAGCCGCAGGCCGTCGTCGTCGATGCCGCTGTCGTCGACGGGATCCCGCACGGGCCCGGTCTCGTGGGGTGACGCCTCGTCGGCAGCCATGAGCGTCGTGACCTCCCGGAGCTTGGCGGCGCCCGTGGCATCGCGCCGCAGGCGGTCGAGGGCGCGGTTGCGGGCCGTGGTCGTGAGCCAGGCACCGGGCCGGCGCGGGACGCCTTCGTGCTCCCAGTGCTCGAGAGCCCGCACGAAGGCGTCCTGCGCGCACTCCTCGGCGAGGTCCCAGTCGCCGGTGAGGCGGATGAGGGTGGCGACGACGCGACCCCACTCCTCCCGGTACGCCTCGGCGACGGCGGCCTCGACGGGGGTCACGGCATGTCCATCTCCCAGATGGGCCGGATCTCGATGGTGCCGAACCGGGCGTGCGGGATCTTCGACGCCACCTCGATGGCCTCGTCGAGGTCCTTGCAGTCGACCAGGTAGTAGCCGCCGATCTGCTCCTTGGTCTCGGCGAACGGCCCGTCGCCGGTCAGGACCTCGTCGTCGACCACGCGCACGGTCGTGGCGTCGGACGTGGGCCGCAGGCGGGCGCCGCCCTCGAGCAGGCCTCGCGAGCCCATCTCCTGCTGGAAGTCGATGTAGCGGGCCGTCGACTGCTCCTGCTCGGCCGGACTCATCGCCGCAGCCGCGGTCTCGTCGTTGCAGATCAACATGAGGTAGCGCATGGTTCCTCCTGGAACGGTTGGGATGCTCCTACGACGAACGGGATGGGCCCGATCGACAGCATCGCCGAACTTCCCGCGTTCTGGGGACGGAAATGTGCGCCCGGGCCCAATATCCGTCCCCAGAAGTCCTAGAAGCAGGTGGTGAGGAACGCGACGAGCGGGGCGGTCATCACCGTGTCGCCGGGGGCACCGATCCGCTGGTTGACCTGTTGGTGCGACAGGGAGCGGGCGTCGATCGTCGTGGTCGCGACGCCCACCGAGCGCAGGGCGGCCAGGTAGTCGGTCTCCACCTGCCGGCGCTGCGCGCTGCCGCGGACCACGCCGATGGTGGGCGGGATCCCGATGCCCCGCTTCACGAGCAGGGCGGCGGAGGTCGACGTGAGGTAGTCGGGCTGGTTCCCGAGCGCGACCTTCCACTGGGCCTTCTCGCCGTCGGGGTCCCGGGCGCCGGCGGTGGCCTTGTCGAAGCCCTCGGTGTCGAGCGGCCCGGCACAGGTGATCGCCTTCAGGTCGAGGCCCTGCTGCGCGAGGTAGGCGGGGTTGTCGGCGACGTTGGACACGATGTCGGCACCGGCCGAGTGCCCGAGGAGGGCGACGCGCGTCGGGTCGCCGCCGTACCCCGCGATGTTGCGGTGCACCCACGCGACCGCGGCGGCGACGTCGTGGAAGTGGTCGGGGTACTGCGCCGATTTGGGATCGCCCGGCTTCGTCAGCCGGTAGTTCACGCTCACCAGGATCCAGCCGTGGCCGTTGAACAGGCGCACCTTGTCGGCAATCTGGTTGGCCTTGTCACCGGTCTGGTAGCCCCCGCCGTGCACCCAGACGACGACCGGCGCGCCACAGGCCGAAGCGGGCGCGTGGACATCGAGGCTCGTGAGGTTCGGGTCGACGCCGGCGATCGTCTCGTACGCGATCGTGGTGGGTCGGGCCGGGCTGACGCAGCCCCGGGTCGCCGACGCGGCGCCACGGGACGAGGTCGACGACGGGGCACTCGGCGCCGGGCTCGTGGACGCGGCACCCGTGGACGACGGGCCGCACCCGGCGGCCACGGCCACGGCCAGGGCCAGCGCCAGCCCCACAGCCGCGAGCGGGCGCCGGGTGACCGAACGGGACGGCGTGGTGGGGTCGCTCATGGCCGCATCCTCGCGGCGAAGTGTGAGGAGAGTTCGACGATCGCGTCAGCGGTCCTTGCGTGCCCCGTTCTAATGGCCTACATTAGAACACGTTCTCGTTGACTCGAAGGGGTACCCATGGAATTCGGCCTGTTCATGAACGGCTACCTGCCCGGTCCGGCATCGCGCAACAGCGAGGCCGAGCACACCATGCTCATGCGTGAGCTCCAGTACGCCATCCACGCCGATGGCTACAACTGGAAGTACGCCTGGTTCGGCGAGCACCACGCCCTCACCGAGTACTCCCACATGTCGGCGCCCGAGGTCATCTTCGGCTACGTGGCCGCCAAGACCGAGCGCATCCACGTGGGCTCGGCGATCATGAACCTGTCCCGCCCCGTGAACCACCCGGTCCGCAACGCCGAGCGGGTCGCTCTCCTCGACCACGTCACCGAAGGCCGCTACGAGTGGGGCACCGGCCGGGGCGCGGGCAGCCACGAGATGGCCACCTTCGACCTGCTCACCTCCGAGACCAAGGCCATGTGGGACGAGGCCGCCGCCGAGATCCTCCGCATGTGGGAGCAGCGCGACTACACCTTCGAGGGCGAGTTCTTCAGGGTCGAGACCCCGCACAACATCCTCCCGAAGCCCTATGGCGTGGGCCACCCGCCGCTGTGGGTCGGGTGCGGCAACCCGGGGACGTTCACCAAGGCCGGCGAGCTCGGCATCGGCGCCATCGCGTTCAACTTCGAGCCCATCTACAACCTGAAGGGCCGCATCGAGGCCTACAAGGAGGGCATCGCGAACTGCACCGAGCCACTCGGCCAGTACCTCAACGACAACGTGATGATGACCAACGCCGTGGTGTGCGTGGGCAACCGCGAGCGGGCCCGCGAGATCGCGTTGTCGCCGGGCCGCGGCTACCTCAACACCATGGTGAACATGTACCACGACACCATGCCGCCGCAGCCGGGCGCCGTGAAGTGGCCGGGCGCGCCGAAGGGCATCCCCGACGAGAAGACCCTCGACTACCTCATCGAGGCGGGCTACCTGCTGTGCGGCGCCCCCGACGACGTCCTCGAGCAGATCGAGAAGTACCAGGAGGTCGGGTGCGACCAGCTCGTGTTCGGCATCCCGAACGAGGGCTTCGAGCACGAGGAGGTGCTGGAGATGATCGAGCTGTTCGGCTCCAAGGTCATCCCCTCCTTCGACACCGACCCGGTGCACCGCACCACCAAGGCCCGGGCCACGGCCAAGCGCAAGTACCCGGACTACGCCAACCCGCTGCCCGAGGGCCTCGACGTCAGCGTGATCCCCACCAACGCGCTGCTCCCGCTGGAGAGCTGACCACGGCTCCGGTCGCCGTCGGCACCCGCGAGCGGCTGCTCGACGAAGCCGAGCGCCTCTTCGCCCGGGGCGGCGTCGAAGGCGTCACCACCCGCGAGATCACCGAGGCCGCCGAGCAGCGCAACGCCTCGGCGGTCAGCTACCACTTCGGGTCGCGCCAGGGCCTGCTGCTGGAGATCCTGGCGCGACGCGGCGCGCCGGTCGACGAGGAGCGCGGCCGCCTGCGCGCCCTCGCCGGCGACCGGCCCGACCTCCGATCGCTCGTCAGTTGCCTCGTGATCCCCTACGCCGCGCTCCTCGACTCCGAGGGCCACCGGTCCTACGTGCGCATCGTGGTACAGCTCCGGGGACGCTTCGCGGCCTGGCGGGTGGAGTCCGACGCCGCCACCACCGTGCACCTCGCCAGCATCCTCGACGAGATCGAGTCCCGACCCGACGCGCCGCTGGCGGTGCGGCAGGAGCGGATCGTGTCGCTCATCATGCTGCTGACAGCAACCGTGGCCGAGCGGGCGCGGCGCATCGACGACGGCACCGGCAACGACCTCAGCCACGACGAGTTCGTCGCCAACCTCATCGACATGTGCGCCGCGCTGGTGTCGGCCTGACGCAGCCCGGTCAGGGTGCTGCGACGGGCTCCGGCCGTGACGCGAAGAGGTTCAGGCCGAGCGCCTCGGACAGGAAGGTGGCGAGCAGCTGACCCCGCACGCTGTTGCCCGCCACGTCGAGAGGCGGTGAGTAGACGCCGAGCCCGCCCTTGCCGGGGGCGATGGCCACGATGCCCCCGCTCACCCCGCTCTTGCCCGGGATGCCGATCTCGTAGAGCCACGAGCCCGAGTGCTCGTACAGCCCAGCCGTGGCCAGCACGGCGAGCACGCGCTTGCAGTGCGAGGCGTCGATGACTCGCTCACCGGTCATGGGGTTCACGCCGCCGTCGGCGAGCGTGGCCCCCATCACGGCGAGGTCCTCGGCCGTGACCGCGAGGGAGCACTGCCGCGTGTACACGTCGGTGGCCTCGTCGGGGTCGAAGTGCAGCAGCTCGTAGCCGTCGAGCAGGTGGGCGATCCCCTGGTTCCGACGGTTGGCCGCGGCCTCCGACTCGTACACGTGCTGATCGACCTCGAGCCGCCTGCCGGCGAACCGAGAGAGGCCGTCCTGGATGAAGCGCCACTTCGCCGCCGCATCGTCTCCCGGCACCATGCTGGTGGTGGCGATGGCGCCGGAGTTGACCATGGGGTTGGTGGTGCGGTCCTGCCCGAGCTCGATGGCCATCACCGAGTTGAACGGCAACCCGGTGCTGTTGACCCCCAGGCGCCGCCGGGCCTCCTCGTGGCCGATCGCGTCGCACACGAGGGCGAACACGAACGGCTTGGACACGCTCTGGATCGAGAACGGGACCGCCGCGTCGCCCACGCTGAACGAGCGCCCGCCGGTGCCGGCCACGCACACCCCGAAGAGGTCGGGTGAGGCCGCGGCCAGCGCCGGGATGTAGTCGGCGACCGCACCCTCGTCGACCCCGCGGAAGCGCTCGTAGCCCGCTTCGATCACCGCCTGCACGTGCTCGGGCGACGGCAGCTGCCCGGTCGAGACGTGCGTCGGGGTCGTCGCGGCAACGCTCGACGGCGTGGGGGTCTCGGCCATCGGCGGAGGCTACCGTGACGGCGAGTTCTGGAAAGGTGGGTGGGAGCAATGGCGCGCATCGTCCTGGTGCACGGAGCCTTCAACGAGCTGTGGGGGCCGCACGAGCTGAAGGCCCGCTGGCTGCCCGCGGTCCGTGACGGGCTGTGGCACCACGGCATCGAGATCGACGACGCCGACGTAGGGGTGTGCTTCTACGGCGACCTCTTCCGGCGCAAGCCCGGCACCGACGAAGAGCAGCGCCTCGAGCAGTCCCGCGCGGGCATCGCCGCGGCCCTCTCGGACCTGTCGGGGGGCGACGCCATCGCGGCCCTGGGGCAGGCCGCCAGCGACGCGGCGTTCGACCGCACCGTCGACATGGTCGCCGTCATGACCACCGAGCCCGACCTGCGCGACCGGCTCCGGGCCCGCATCGAGACCGTCGTCGACGACCGGACCTGCGTGCTGGTGGCCCACTCCCTCGGCACCGTGCTGTCGTACATGGCCCTCTGCAACCACGCGGCGTGGAGCGTCGACACCTTCGTCACGCTGGGCTCACCCCTGGCGTCACCGATGATCGCCGGCACCCTCGACCCGCCTCTCGTCGATGGCCACGGGGTGTGGCCCGGCTCGGTCAGGCGGTGGGTGAACGTGCGCGCCGTCGGCGACAAGGCCGCCGCAGTCGCGCTCGGCGACACCTTCGGTCCCCGCGTCGAGGAGTTCCTGGTCGACAACGGCCACCGCGCCCACGCGCCCGAGCCCTACCTCAACGCCGAGATCACTGGCGCCGCCATTGCCGCTGCGCTGTCCTGACGCCTCGAACACCGGCCCGAGCAACCCGGTCGGCTACCCGCGTGCCATGGCATCCATGCAGACGGTGATGGCGAGGACCAGCGCCACGTCCTGGTCGCCACCGATCTCGACGCCGTAGGTCTCGCGCACGCGGAACCAGCGCTTCGACACCGTGGCCACGGTGTGGCCGTCGCGCTCGACCTCGTACTCGTGGTCGACGACGTTGCCGTGGGCGCTCAGGTCGGGGCCCCCGTCGACATCGATCTTGTAGCGGTCGCGAATGCCGACCAGCGCCTTGTGGACCGTTGCGCTGCGGCCGTCGAGCTCGATCTTCATGGTGTCGCGCAGCCGTAGCTCGCGCTCCTGGATCTTGGCGACCTCGTGCCCCGACGGGTCCTCGAGGATGAAGGTGTCGCGCACCCGGGCAACCTTGCCGTTGACCTTGAACATCTTCTGGCCCGACTCGTCCTCGATCCAGTAGTCGTCGCCGATCGACAGCAACTTCTCCTGCATCCGGTAGCGCGTGGCACCGGGGCCGTCATCGCCCCGCAGCCGATCTCTCAGACCCATGTCAACCTCCGTGGACGGCGCCGCCCGGACCCTACCCTCCTCCGGTCGCGGTCTCTCAGAAGAGACCCGAGACCACCCGCACGAGCGCGGCGCCCAGGGTGGCGATCAGCAGGATGCCGCCCGTGCCGACCACCACGCCGATGGCGAGCACGACCGCGTCCTCGAGGATGATCGCCAGCGCCACGGCCACGGCACCGAGCGCGGGCAGCGTGTCGAGCCCGGAGAACGGGGGCGCCAGGGCGGAAGCGACCGCGAGCCCGATGATGAACACGCCGATGATCGAGCGCGACCAGCGCTGCGTGAACAGCCAGGTCGCCCGCGGCCGCGAGAACCGCTCGAACCAGCGGACGCGGCGGACCATGAAGGGGATGGCCTTGCCGGTGGTCGCCGCGCCGAGCTCGCGCCGCTTCCAACGCTCGGGCAGCCAGATCGTGGTCCGACCCACCGCCAGCTGTGCCGCCAGCACCACGGTGATGGCCTCGAACACATGCGTGATCCCACCGGTCGGCAGCGGGAGCGCTGGCACGAACATCAGCACCAGGATCGTGACGGCGAAGCTCTTCTCTGCGAACACCTCGCCGAGCGTCCCGAGGGTCTTCGTGCCGTCGCCGCTGAGCCACTCCTCGAGCTGGTCGCTGAAGGCCACGTCGACGGTCATCGTCGCTCCGGGCCGGCAGCCTCGATGCGGCACCACGGCCAGGTCGATCGCACCTGGCCATCCTTGCGCGTGGCCTGGGCTGCGGGCTGGTCGGGTCCGCAGCCCGCCAGGCGTCAGCTCCTGACCAGGTAGAGGTCGCCGGGGTTGATGCGGCCGAGCGAGTTCGGCACCGGCCGGCTGAGGCCGCTCACGTTCTCGGTGTGCACGTTGCCGTACAGGTCGAACAGCAACGGTCAGGCCGCGGAGTCGTGCTCGGTGGGGTGGCTGTGGTCGAGCCGGCCGAGGCTCAGGTCGGCCCGACGCTCCACGAGGATGGCGCGGTACGTCTGGATGCGGGCGGACGCGGTGTCGTCGATGGCCGCGGCCAGGCAACGCTCGATGGCGCCCGCGCCCAGGTGGGGGTGGCGCTCCTGGAGCCGGTGGCGGATGGACGGGATGGCGGCGTGCCACTCGACCACCGGGGCCGGGGGCGCCTCGGGTGCCGCCCTGACCGCCGGGGCGGGGACGTGGGAGCCGGGGTCAGCCGACCCGGGACCGAGGTGCATCGCGCTGCCTGCCTTTCGCCGAGAGCGTCCGAGGATCTCCTGAGCGTGATCTTCCCCGCGGAAGTGCTTGCGTGGCAGGGCCAAAGGTCCCATCAGGGCCCGCCGCGGACCAGACTGGCCCCCATGTCGCGAAACGGACCGCTCCGATGACCTCAGAACGCACGTCCACCCGCCAACGCATCGACGGGGCCCGCGAGCTGGTCAACACGACCCGCGACCGGGCGCAGCGCAGCATCCTCTGGCAGGTCTGGGAGCGCATGCTCGAGATCGAGTTCGTCGATCGAAGCGTGGCGCTGGCCGGGAAGGCGTTCGTCTCCTTCTTCCCCCTGGTCATCGTCGTGGCGGCGTTCATGCCGCCCCACATCCGCAACTCCATCTTCAGCACCCTGACCCACCGGCTCGGCATGCACGGCTCCGCGCTGACCACCGCCAAGCAGGCGTTCGCATCCGCCAAGGACGTCCGGCGGGCCACCAGCGTCCTCGGGCTGGTCCTCACCTTCTTCTTCGCCAGCTCGTTCACCAGCGCGGTGCAGCGCGTCTACCTCCGGGCGTGGCGACGCGCCCCGGCCGGCAAGGTGTCCGGCTAC
>JADGOP010000083.1 GCA_017882935.1 Actinomycetota bacterium | reverse complement strand
GCCAGGTCCCGCGGAGGCCCTGGACGCGGATGGCACTCGACTCGTCGAGGTGGGCGAAGAGGACGGCGACCATGCCGACGCCGCGGAGGCTGTCGAGTGAGCCGAGGTACCCGGTGCGGGCTCGGGCAGTGGTGCTGTCCGGCGCGGCCTCGGTCGTCGAGGCCTGGTGTGCTTCAGCCTCGCTTTTCAGCACATCTCACTCCGGCGCGCGATCGTCAGGCGGCGCTCACTCTTCCATGCCGTCTCGGGCGGTGCCAGCCACGGCGCCGGCGCCCGAAAGGGCCGGTCTCGTAAATGCGACTTGTTGGGTCGGGTTTCGACCGTTAGCGTCTCCGCCATGACGAACGAGACCTGGGGCTTCGAGACCAAGCAGATCCACGCCGGGCAGGCGCCCGACCCCGCCACGGGGGCGGTGGCCGTGCCGATCTACCAGACCACGTCGTACCAGTTCCGCGACACCGAGCACGCGTCGAACCTCTTCGCTCTCGCCGAGATCGGCAACATCTACACCCGCATCATGAACCCCACCCAGGGGGTGGTCGAGGCCCGCCTCGCCGCCCTCGAGGGCGCTCCCGACACCGCCGTGGGGCTCCCCGGCGCCCTGGCGTTGGCGTCGGGCCAGGCGGCCGAGACCTTCGCCATCCTCAACCTCGCCGGCCCCGGCGACCACGTGGTGTCGGCGGCGTCGCTCTACGGCGGCACCTACAACCTCTTCCACCACACCCTCCGCAAGCTCGGCATCGAGTTCTCGTTCGTCGAGGACGCCGACGACCTCGAGGCGTGGCGGGCCGCGGCGCAGCCCAACACCAAGGCGTTCTACGCCGAGACCATCGGCAACCCGAAGAACGACGTGCTCGACATCCGTGGGGTCAGCGACGTGGCCCACGAGGTGGGCGTGCCGCTCATCGTCGACAACACCGTGGCCACGCCGTGGCTGGTGCGGCCCTTCGAGCACGGGGCCGACATCATCGTGCACTCCACCACCAAGTTCATCACGGGTCACGGCACCGCCATCGGCGGCGTGCTCATCGACGGTGGCAGCTTCGACTTCTCCAACGGGCGCTTCCCCGGCTTCACCGAGCCCGACGAGAGCTACCACGGCCTCACCTACTGGCCGGCGCTCGGTCCGGGCAGCTACATCATCAAGGCCCGCGTCCAGCTGCTGCGCGACCTGGGCTCTGCCGTGGCGCCCTTCAACTCCTTCCTCACGCTCCAGGGCCTCGAGACGCTGAGCCTCCGGGTCGAGCGCCACAACGAGAACGCCGCCAAGGTGGTCGAGTACCTCGCCGGGCACCCGCAGGTCGAGCGGGTGAACCACTCGTCGCTCGCCTCGTCACCGTGGCACGCCCGTGCCACCGAGCTGTTCGGGGGCAAGGGCTACAGCTCGGTGCCGTCGTTCATCATCTCGGGCGGCATCGAGGCCGGGAAGCGCTTCATCGAGGCGCTCGAGCTGCACTACCACGTGGCCAACATCGGCGACGTGCGCAGCCTGGCCATCCACCCGGCCTCCACCACCCACTCGCAGCTGAGCGAAGCCGAGCTCACCCGCATCGGCGTCGAGCCGGGGCTGGTCCGGCTCTCGGTGGGCCTCGAGACCATCGACGACATCCTCGCCGACCTCGAGCTGGGGTTCGCCGCCGCCAAGGGCTGAGCCTGCCGGCGCCCCGCTACGGGGTGCCGGTGATCTGGTAGACGAACGTGCCCATGCGCTTGGTGCCGGTGCTCGTGCGCGAGTTGTCGAGCGTGCCCGTGTACCGGTAGATCCAGGCGCGGCGCAGCCGCGTCCGGGCCGCGCTGCCCGGCCCGAAGAAGGCGTCGACGTCCTTGCCGATGTCGGGGTCGTTGCCGTCGCCCTCGCCGGCGTGGTTGGCGACCCAGCTCACGTTCCGGTCGCGCAGGAACGCCGCGGTGGTGCCCTGGCCCACCGCGTCGTACCAGGCCTTCGAGTTCACCACCCCGTCGAGGTTCACCACCGGGCGGTGGGAGAAGTAGCCGATCACCCCGGCGTCCCACGAGGCGGCCCGCTCGCCCGGCGGCAGGTTGTGCCGCAGCCACACCCCTGCCTCACGGTCGTGGACCATGAGCGCCCGCTCGCCCGGGTCGAGGAAGCTCCGCCCCTGCCACACCAGCCCCACGGCCAGCGGGAGGGCCACGATCAGCGCCGGAGCGAGCGCCAGGGCGAGGGCCTTGTGCGTCGGGGCCTCGGCCAGGCTGCCCTCGACGAGGTCGGCGACGAACAGCAGCACCACCCACATGCCGTAGAGCGCGAGCGGGCAGAAGTACCAGAGGTAGGGCACCGCCTGGAGCGTGGCGTAGTAGCCCACGAGCAGGATGCAGAACGCCGCGCACCAACCGGTGGCACGCAGGAACCGCCGCACCCGCAGCACCTTGCTGCGCTTCGACGGCGCCCGGCGGCACGCGAGCAGCGCGGCCACCGCCACGACCACCCACACCATTGCCGAGACCAGGCGGGGCGCGGTCAACGGGAGGCGTTTCACGGTGCCGCTGATCTGCAGCGCGGTGTGGAACCAGGCGGCGTTCAGGCCCAGGTAGACGGCGACGACGACGGCAGGGACGGCGAGCACCTCCACCGTGCGGACGGCGCGCACGGCGAGCGACGTGGTGGCGGTGTCGGGGCCCGTGTCGAGTAGGCACCAGAGCACGATGGCGGCGAACAGCAGCACCGCGTCGGTGCGGGCCAGGAAGGCCAGGGCGAGCAGGGCGCCGGTGACCAGGCGATGGCCGCGGGAGGAGGTGCTCACGAAGCGCCCGCGGCAGCCCACGGCACGCACGAGCAGCAGGGCCAGCACCGGCACCTCGACGCCCGACTCGAGGCCGTTCACCACCATCTTGAGCAGGAACGGGTTGGCGAGCAGCAGCACCGTCACCACCACGAGCGTGAGGTCGGCGGCCCGGCGGCGCGAGGGCGTGGCGTCGCGCAGGGCGGGCCACCCGGCCACCGCGTCGCCCACGCGGCCGAGCACCAGCCACAGCGTGGCCGCCCACAGTGCCAGTTGGAGGAGCAGGAGCGACCGCACCGCGGCGAGGTCGTCGAGCCCGAGCCAGAACGGGATCACGCTGATGCCCTGCCAGAGCGGGTGGTAGCCGTTGGTGAGGTCGACGCGGTCGAACGTCGAGCCGTAGCCGTGCGCCAGGTTCCGCCCGATCGTGAAGTAGTAGTACGCGTCGTCGAAGGTGATCGTGAACGGCGCCGGCCGCCAGAAGAGCAGGGCCACGGCCCAACCGGCGCACACGACGAGCGCCGTCGTTCGCAGCTTCCCGGTCAGCGTCACCGGACCATCATCGCCGTCCGGGGCCCCACTCTTGAGTCGTTCGGGGCGTCGGGCCAGGTCAGAGCGTCTCGTCGAGCGAGACGACGCCCGTGCCCCGCAGCAGGTTCTTGAGCAGCTTGCCCGACGCGTTGCGGGGGAGCGGCTCCTGGCGGAGCTCGACGTAGGTGGGCACCTTGAAGTTGGCGAGCGTGGCCGCCACCCAGGTGCGCACCTCGTCCTCGGTGAGCGTGTGGCCGGGCTCGAGCTGCACCACGGCCTTCACCTCCTCACCCAGCTCGGGGTGCGGCACGCCGATGATGGCGGCGTCGGCGACCGCCGGGTGCTCGACGATGCGGTTCTCGATCTCGACGCAGTACACGTTCTCGCCGCCGCGGATGATCATGTCCTTGGCCCGGTCGGTGATGAAGAGGTAGCCCTCTTCGTCGACGTGGCCGACGTCGCCGGTGTGCAGCCAGCCGTCGATGAGCGTCTCCGCTGTGGCCTCGGGCTTGCCCCAGTAGCCCGGCATGATGATGGGGCCACGGATGAGCACCTCGCCCGTCTCGCCCGCGGGCAGCTCGCGACCGGAGCCGTCGGCGATGCGGATCTCGACGACCGGCATCGGCGGCCCGACCGAGTTGGGCTTGGCGAGCGAGTCGGCGCCGGAGATGACAGTGGCGACCGAGCTCGACTCGGTGAGGCCGTAGGCGTTCGACGTGCTGTGGACGTTGGGGAAGGTGTCGAGGACCTTGCGCTGCAGCTCGTCGGCCGAGGGCGAGCCGCCGAACGCCACGTTGGTGACCGACGAGGTGTCGTAGTCGCGCCGGTCGGGGTACTCGCACACCCGCCACACCATGGTGGGGACCGTCGCCCAGAGGGTGACGCGCTCCTGCTGGATGAGGCCGAGCACCTGGGCCGGGTCGAACTTGCCCTCGGGGATGACCACCCGGACGCCACCGAAGAGGCCGACCACCAGGTTCGAGTGGCAGCCCGAGACGTGGAACAGCGGCGAGGTGAGCAGCGAGCAGGTCTGTGTCGGCGCGGCGTCGGGTGCCGCGGCATCCTGGCCGGACAGGGGGTCGGGCGAGGCGTCGCGGATGCTGCCGGCCACCGTGTTGAACACCGTGTTCTGGAGGTTGGCGATGACGCCACGGTGGGTGGAGATGGCGCCCTTGGGCTTGCCGGTGGTGCCGCTCGTGTAGAAGATCACCGCGGCGTCGCCCTCGTCGATGGAGACGGTGGGCAGGTCGTCGCGGGGGTCGCCCAGCAGCTCGTCGAAGCGGTGCAGCTTGGGGCCGCCCCCGAACTCGGCCGGGTCGGCGTCGATGAGGAAGACCGCCTCGAGGGCGTCGATGGCGTCGACGTCGTCGGCGATCCGCTCGAAGCGCCGCCGGTCGGCCACCAGGACCTTGGCGCCGGAGTCGTCGAGCCCGTACAGCACCTCCTCGGACTTCCACCAACCGTTGAGCCCGACCAGGATCGCGCCCAGGTCGACCGTGCCCCAGAAGGCGAGGCACCACTCGGGGTTGTTCGCCGACAGCACCGCCACGCGGTCGCCGTGCACCACGCCGAAGCGGCTCGCCAGCGCGTGCGACACCGAGTTGGCGAGGCGGATGAACTCGCGGAAGCCGTAGCGGCGCTCGCCGTAGACCAGGAACGTCTGGCTGTCGTCGCGGGCCGCCGCGATGGCCGCGACCTCCTGCAACGAACCGAAGCGGTTCTTGTAGACCTTCATCTCGATGCCGTCGACGACGTCGTCGACGACCTCGAACATGCCCCCGGGCCCGGTGAGCTGGGCGCGGACTTCGGCAGTGGTCGGCATGTGGTGGTTCCCCCTGTTGACGGTCGACGGGCAGCATTGCAGACGGGCGAGAACTTCTGGGGACCGAAATGCGCGCCCGCCCCACAGATCCGTCCCCAGAAGCCATGCGTGGGGTGGTGGGGAGCCCGGTCAGGAGGGCGCCAGGCCGGACCGCACCGCGTAGGCCGCGATCTCGGCCCGGCTGGTCATGCCGAGCTTCGCCAGGATGTTCGACACGTGCACCGAGGCCGTCTTGGGCGAGATGTAGAGCCGCGTGGCCAGCTCACCGTTGGTGAGGCCCTCGGCCAGCAGCGCGGCCACCTCGCGCTCGCGGGGCGTGAGCTCGGTCGAGCCGGCGCCATCTGTCGTTCGCGCGGTGCCGCCCAAGCGGGTCTCGACGGAGCGCAGCTCGTCGACCCGCTCACCGGCCCAGCGTGCCAGCAGCTCCTGGGCCTGGTCGAGGTGGTCGGCGGCCCAACCAGCTCGCCGCACCGCCGTTGGTGAGCGAAGCAATGGGCTCGACCGTCATCGCGCTCGTCTCGATCGCCACCGAGCTCACCGCTCAGATCGCCCGCATCGAAGCCGAGCTGGCCGAGAGTCTTGACCAGCACCCGGACGCCGAGATCATCCGTTCCCTGCCAGGACTGGGGATGATCCTGGGCGCCCGGGTGCTCGCAGAGTTCGGTGACGACCCGAACCGCTACGCGGACGCCAAGTGTCGCAAGAACTACGCCGGCACGTCACCAATCACCCGGGCCTCGGGCACGAGCCACGTCGTGCTGGCCCGCTACGCCCGCAACCGGCACCTCGCCGATAGCAGCAGGCGACACCCACCACCGAGGACTGCGCGCCCTCGCCAACCGACTCGTCGGCATCCTCCACGGCTGCCTCCGCCACCACACGCCCTACGACGAACACACCGCCTGGGGCCACCACAGCGAACTCGCGGCTTGACACCTTCCAGGCGTGGGATGTCTAGGTGGTCTGCCGCCGGGGTCGGTGGCGTCAGCTCAGGGCGGAGACGACGTGGTCGACGCACCGGGTGAGCGCGGCGACGTCGTCGGGATCGATGGCCGGGAAGAGCGCGACGCGCAGCTGGTTGCGACCGAGCTTGCGGTAGGCGTCGGTGTCGACGATGCCGTTGGCCCGCAGGATCTTCGACACTGCGGTGGCGTCGATGCGGTCGTCGAGGTCGATGGTTGCCACCACGTGGCTGCGCTCGGCCGGGTCGGCGACGTAGGGCGTGGCGTAGTCGGACGCCTCGGCCCACGAGTAGATGTTGTCGGCCGAGCGGTCGCAGCGGGAGGCGGCGAACTCGAGGCCACCGTTGTGGTTGATCCACTCGATCTGCTGTACCGCCAGGAACACCGTGGCGAGCGCGGGGGTGTTGTAGGTCTGGTCGAGGCGTGACTGCTCGACCGCCGTGGAGAGGTCGATCGAGGCCGGGATCCAGCGCCCGCTGGCCTTGATGCGCGCGATGCGCTCGATGGCGGCCGGCGACACCGTGGCGAGCCACAGGCCACCGTCGGAGGCGAGGCACTTCTGCGGCGCGAAGTAGTAGATGTCGGTCTCGGCGGCGTCGAAGCGCAGGCCGCCCGCAGCCGACGTGGCGTCGACGGCGACCAGGCCCTCGGCGCCCTCGGGCCGGCGGATCTGCATGGCGACGCCCGTGGAGGTCTCGTTGTGGGTGAGGGCGTAGAGGTCGATGTCGGGGTTGGCGACGGCCTCGGGGTGCGTGCCCGTCTCGGACTTGATGACCTCGGGGTCGTCGAGGAAGGGCGCGTCCTGGGCGGCCTTCGCGAACTTCGAGGAGAACTCGCCGAAGTGCAGGTGCTGGCTGCGGCGCTCGATGAGGCCGAAGGTGGCCGCATCCCAGAAGACGGTGGTGCCGCCGTTGCCGAGCAGCACCTCGTAGCCGTCGGGCAGGGCGAACATCTCGGCGATGCTGTTGCGCAGCCGGGCCACCATGAACTTGACCGTTCCCTGGCGGTGGCTGGTGCCCAGGTAGTCGCCGGCCTCGGCGGCGAGGGCGGCCACCGCCTCGGGTCGGACCTTCGACGGACCGCAGCCGAAGCGGCCGTCGGACGGCAGCAGGTCGACCGGGATCTTGATGTCGGGCAGGGGCGATTTGGCTTCGGGCGGAGGAGTCATCGCATGCCACTATGGCAGCGGTCTGCACAGGAGTGAAACTGCAATGCCCACGTCCCGAATCTCCCACCGCGTCGCCGCCATCGCCGAGTCCGCCACCCTGGCGGTCGATGCCAAGGCCAAGGCGCTCAAGGCGGCGGGGGAGCCGGTCATCGGGTTCGGCGCCGGCGAGCCCGACTTCGCCACGCCCGACCACATCGTGGCGGCCGCGATCGAGGCCTGCTCCGACCCGAAGAACCACCGCTACACCCCCGCGGGAGGCCTTCCGGAGTTGAAGGAGGCCATCGCGGCCAAGACGCGGCGCGACTCCGGGTACGAGGTCGCCGCCAACCAGGTCATCGTCACCAACGGCGGCAAGCACGCCATCTACGACGCCTTCACCGCGCTGCTCGACCCGGGCGACGAGGTGCTGCTCCCGGCCCCGTACTGGACCACCTACCCCGAGCCCGTGCGGCTCGCCGGCGGGGTGGTCGTCGAGCTCGCCACGACGGCCGCCGACGGCTTCAAGGTCACCGTCGAGCAGCTCGAGGCCGCCTTCACGCCGCGCACCAAGATCCTGGTGTTCGTGTCGCCGTCGAACCCCACGGGCGTCGTCTACACGCCCGCCGAGGTCGAGGCCATCGGCCGGTGGGCCGCGGCCAAGGGCATCTGGGTGCTCACCGACGAGATCTACGAGCACCTCACCTACGGCGACCACACCTTCTCTTCCATCGCCACGCTCGTGCCCGAGCTGGGCGACCGGGTGGTCATCGTCAACGGCGTTGCCAAGACCTACGCCATGACCGGCTGGCGGGTCGGGTGGATGATCGGCCCGCCCGACCTGGTCAAGGCCGCCACCAACTTCCAGTCCCACACCACCTCCAACGTGGCCAACGTGTCCCAGCGCGCGGCGCTCGCCGCGGTGGCGGGACCGCTCGACGCCGTCGAGCAGATGCGCGAGGCGTTCGACCGCCGCGGTCGCACCATGTACAAGCTGCTGTCGGCCATCCCGGGCGTCACGGTGCTCGAGCCGCAGGGTGCCTTCTACGCCTTCCCCTCGTTCGAGGGGGTGCTCGGCCGCGACATCGGCGGCCGCCGCGTCGACACCACGCTCG
>JADGOP010000082.1 GCA_017882935.1 Actinomycetota bacterium | reverse complement strand
AGGTGGGCAACTGGCTGACGCTCGTCGCCCAGACCCTGCTGGTGCTGCACCTCACCCACAACGGCTTCGACGTGGGCCTGCTCACCGCCTGCCAGTTCGCCCCGGTGCTGTTCCTGGGCCCCTGGGCCGGACTGGTGGCCGACCGCTCCGACAAGCGCAGGCTGCTGATGATCGTGCAGTCGCTCGCCATGCTGCAGTCGTTCGCACTGGCGGCCGTCGCCTTCCAGCCCCACCCGCCCCTGGGGGCGATCTACGGCCTGGCCCTGCTGGGCGGCTTCACCGTGGCGTTCGACAACCCCGCCCGTCGAGCCTTCGTCGTCGAGATGGTCCCCGACGAGCTGGCCAGCAACGCGGTGAGCCTCAACAGCGCCCTCATGACCAGCTCGCGCATCGTCGGTCCGGCCCTGGCCGGCCTGCTCGCCACCACCGTCGGCTTCGGCTGGTGCTTCACCGTCGACGGCATCTCCTACCTCGCCGTGCTCGCGGGCCTGTGGGCCATGCGCACCAGCGAGCTGCGGCTGCCGCGGGTGGTGGCCAAGGGCCGCGGCCAGGTGCGTGAGGGCATCCGCTACATCCGCACGGTGCCCGACCTGTGGGTGCCGCTGGTGATGATGGCGCTCGTCGGCACCCTGGCGTTCAACTTCCAGACGGTGATCCCGCTGTTCGTCACCAAGACGCTCAACGGCAACGACGCCACCTTCACCCTGCTCTTCTCCGTGGTCAGCGTCGGCTCGCTGGCGGGCGCCCTGGCCACCGCGCGCCGCAAGTCCATCTCCGTGCACCACGTCATCGTGGCGTCGGCCGCGTTCGGCGTGGCCATGATCGTGTTCGGTGCGATGCCGACCCTGGCGTGGACCTTCCCGGCCGCGCTCGCGCTCGGCTTCTCGAGCATCGCCTTCATGACGGCGTCCACGGCCATCGTGCAGGTCCGGTCGCGGCCGGCCATGCGCGGCCGCGTGCTCGCCATCCAGTCGATGGTGTTCCTCGGGAGCACGCCCATCGGCGGTCCGCTGCTCGGGGCCATCTGCGACCGCTACGGCCCGAGGGCCGGGATCTTCCTCGGCGGCCTGTCGGCGCTGGCGGCCGCGCTGCTCGGCCACGTGGTGTTCAAGCGGGTGTGGCGGCCGGTCGACGACGACGCCGAGGTCGAGCTCACCCCGGACGAGGCGCTGGTGCTCGTCGAGGAGACGATCGACCCGGCCTTCGAGCAGCCCGCGGCGGCGCAGCACGCCTGACCTCCGCCTGACCGAGCCCGAGCATGCCGCTCGGGGGCCCGCGGCACTCCTAGCGTGACGTCCGTGGACGCCGTGACCCTGCCCTGGACCGACCTGCTCGACCCCGGCGCGGCGCAGCTCGAGGCCGAGTGGCCGGGCGGCCTGTACGACATCGCCCGCGCCCAGCTGCTCGCGCCGGCCCGGCACGGCGACGAGCCCCGACCCAAGATCGACTCCCACGGCGACTACGTCCTGGCGGTGTTCGTGGTTCCCGTGGCCGTCCCCGCCGACGACCGCATCTTCCACCAGGAGGTCGACCTGCTGGTGGCACCCGACCACATCCTCACGGTGCGCAAGACGCCCGACGTGGCCCCCGGCTCCACCACCACCGACCCGCCGTACGACCCCGGCGGCGTCCGTGAGTCCCTCATCGAGTCGGGGAGCGACGTGCGGCCGGGCACCATCGCCTACCGCATCGCCGACGACGTGGCCGAGGCCTTCCTCGACCTGCTCGACGACGTCCACGACGAGATCGACCAGCTCGAGGACCAGGTCGAGGACGCCACCGACGAGTTCGTCCGCACCCGCATCTCCGAGCTGCGCCACGACCTGCTCCACATCCGGCGCACCCTCGCGCCCACCCGCGATGCCGTGCGGCGCATCGTCGATGGGCGCGTCGACGGGCCCAACGACTCGACCTTCCCGCACGAGCTCGAGCTGCAGTTCGGCGACGTGTTCGACAAGCTGCTCCGGGCGAGCGAGGGCCTGGAGTCGGCCCGCGACCTCATCGGTGGCGTGCGCGACTACCACCAGTCGAAGGTCGCCAACGACCAGAACGAGGTCATGAAGCGGCTCACCATGGTCGCCTCGCTGTTGCTGCTCCCGACCTTCATCGTGGGCCTCTACGGGCAGAACTTCATCCACATGCCCGAGCTGCGCTGGGTGCACGGCTACCTGTACTCGTGGATGCTCATCCTGGGCACCACCGCCCTGCAGCTGTGGTGGTTCCGGCGCAACCACTGGATCTGACGCCCGGGCAACGCAGTCGCGCCGGGTGCGTTCCAGCGGCCGTCCGGTAGGCTGGGCGAACTTCTGAAGGGGAGTATCCCTCCGCGGCGTCATCGTCATCACGGCTCAGGCCCGGTGGCGCCGGTTGCGCAGGGGCCGGTCCTTCGGCCCGCAGCGGGAGAGACCTTCGGCACCCGTCCTTCGACGCGCCGGAGCCCGCATGAGCCAGACCAGTCCCCTCGCCACCCGGGAGCGACCCTTCCAGGCCGCCCCGATCGCGCCGCACGCGCAGCCGGTCGCTGCCGTGGCCTCGACGCTCGACGTCGACCCCGACCTCGGCCTGTCGCCGCGCGAGGCCGGGCGCCGCCTGGCCGCGCACGGCCCGAACGAGCTCGAGGCGCGCGAGCCCCGCCCCCGGTGGCTCCGCTTCACCGATCAGTTCCGCGACGGCATCGTGGTGATCCTGCTGGTCGCCGCCGTCGTGGCCGGGCTGATCGGCGACCTCAAGGACACCGCCATCATCGGCGTGGTCCTGCTGTTGAACGCAGTGCTCGGCTACGTGCAGGAGCAGCGCGCCGAGGCCGGGCTGGCTGCGCTCGCCTCCATGACCGCGCACCGGGCCCGGGTGCGCCGCGACGGCGTGGTGGTCGAGGTGGCCGCCGCCGACGTGGTGGTGGGCGACGTGCTGTTGATGGAAGCCGGCGACCGGGTCGCGGCCGACGGCCGCCTGGTGGTGACCCACCGGGCCGAGGTCGACGAGTCAACGCTCACCGGCGAGTCCGAGCCCGTGGCCAAGCACGCGGCCGAGGTCGCGCCCGACGCCTCGCTGGGCGACCGGTCGAACTCGGTCTTCCGTTCCACCGCGCTCACCCGCGGCCGCGCCGAGGCCCTGGTGGTGGCCACGGGCTCGGCCACCGAGCTCGGGAAGGTGGCCGCGCTGCTCGACGGTGGACCCGAGCGCACCCCGCTCCAGGTCCAGCTCGACCGCCTCGGCAAGCGGCTGGCCGTCGTGGCCCTGGTGTCGGTGGCGGGGTACGCGGCGCTGAGCCTCGCCCGCGGCCATGCGCTCGGCGAGACGGCCATCCAGTCGGTGGCCCTCGCCGTGGCCGCCATCCCCGAAGGGCTCCCCGCCGTCGTCACCGTCGCGCTCGCCCTCGCCACGTCGCAGATGGCCAAGCACGGCGCCATCGTGCGGCGGCTCGCGTCGGTCGAGACGCTCGGCGCCACGTCGGTGATCTGCTCCGACAAGACGGGCACGCTCACGCTCAACGAGATGACCGCCGGCGCGGTGCAGCTCGCCGATGGCCGGCGTTGGACCGTCACCGGGACCGGCTACGGCACCGACGGCGGGCTCGTGCCGCACGATCCGCAGCCGGTTCCCACCCGTGACGCGCCGGTCGACGCGCTCGACCGGCTGCTCCGCGGCGTGGCCCTGTGCTCCGACGCGCGGGTGGCAGGGGGCGCGCTGGTGGGCGATCCCACCGAGGGGGCGCTGGTGGTGCTGGCCGCGAAGGGCGGCGTCGACGTCGATGCGGCGCGCCGCGAGCTGCCCCGGCTCGGCGAGGTCCCCTTCGACCCTGCGGTGAAGCTGATGGTCACCGCCCACGGCAAGGCGGCCCGGCGTTGGGCCGTGGCCAAGGGCGCCCCCGACGTGCTGCTCGGGCGCTGCGACCTCGACGACGCGGCCACTCGCCGGATCGTCGCCGCCACCGGGCGGCTGGCCGACGAGGGCCTGCGGGTGCTCGCGGTGGCCGAGGTGGCGCTGGGTCCGGAGGTCGACGTGGCCGACCCCGACGCCCTGCTTGCCGCCACCCGCAACGCGGAGCTGCTCGGCATCGTGGGCCTGGCCGACCCGGCCCGGCCCGAGGCCCGTGATGCCGTCGAGGCCTGCCGGGGCGCGGGCATCTCGTTCACCATGATCACGGGCGACCATCCCGCCACCGCCCGGGCGATCGCGGCCCAGGTGGGCATCGACGTGCGCGGCGACGATGCCGTGATCACCGGCCACGAGCTCGACGGGCTCACCGACGACGAGCTCACCGAGCGCATCGGGGGCGTGTGCGTCGTGGCCATGACGGGCGACGGGGTCAACGACGCCCCCGCCCTGAGGGCTGCCGACATCGGCGTCGCCATGGGCGTGACGGGCACCGCGGTGGCGAAGGATGCCGCCGACCTGGTCCTCACCGACGACCACATCGGCACCATCGTCGAGGCGGTGCGGCGGGGGCGCGCGCTCTACCGCAACATCGTCACGTTCGTGTGCTTCCAGCTCTCGACCAACATCGGCGCGCTGCTCACCATCATCGGTGCCGAGCTGGTGCGGCTGCCCGTGCCCTTCACGGCGGCACAGCTGCTGTGGGTGAACCTCGTCATGGACGGGCCGCCGGCCCTGGCGCTGGCCGCCGACCCGCCGACGGGCGATGAGCTCGAGCGGCCACCCCGCGACCCCGATGAGCAGATCCTGTCGCTGCGCCGGCTCGTGCCCCTGATCGGCGTGGCCCTCGTGATGGCGGCCGGGACCCTCGGGATCCTGGCCTCGACCCACGACGGCAGCTCGGCGGTGCTGAACGGCCGCTCCGCCACTCTGGCCTTCACCACCTTCGTGCTGTTCCAGGTGGCCAACGCCCTGGTGGCACGCGGGCACGGCCGCTCGATCCTCACCCGCGCCACGCTGCGCAACGGCAAGCTGTGGGCGGCCCTGGGCGCCGTCGTCACGTTGCAGGTGCTGGCCGTCCAGACGGCCGCAGGACACGCGCTGTTCGACACCACCAGCCTCACCGCCACCGACTGGGGCCGAGCCGCGGCCACGGCACTGTCCCTCATCGTGGTCACCGAGCTGGTCGCGGCCCTGCGGGGCCTGCTCCGCCTGGGGGGCTGGCTGGTCGGCGTGGCCGCCTCGGGGCCGGTCGCGGGCGTCGTGCGGACCCTCCGGGTCGCCGTGGTCGGCGTCGTGGGAGCGGCGCTGCTCGTGGCCGGCGCGGTGATGCTGGTGCTCCCGGGTCCGGGGCTCCTCGTGATCGTGGCGGGCCTGGCGGTGCTTGCCACGGAGTTCGCCTGGGCCGAGCGGTGGCTGCGACGGGCGCGCGAACGGGCGTCGAAGGCCGGCCAGGCCGCCGGATCACTGCTGCGCAGGGGGCCGCGCGGTGACGCGTAGCGGCGTCGCAGCCGCGCGCTGCGGCAGGGGCGCGCAGGGGTTGCGCGACGCCAGCGCAGTAGCGTGGAGACGCCACCCGGCCGATCGGCCGGGTGTGAGCCGCGTGGACACCAACGGAGGTGAGCAGCGCTGACGGATCACCCGCCAACCGACGAAGCACCCGTGCTGTCCCCCGACGCGCCGCCACCCGCCGTCGAGGCCCCCGTGGCCGAGGTGGCACCGGTCGGCGACCCCGCACCCGACCAGGCGGCCGCCCCGAGCGAGGCCGCCAACGGGGCTGCCCACCCGGCCACCCCGGCTGCGCCGACCACCGTCGCCGAACCGTGTGGCGAGGAGCGCCGCTTCCTGCCCGACGGTCGACCGATGGCCACCAAGCGCGACAAGAAGAAGGCGCGTCCGGCCGAGGTCGTCGCCGAGGGCCCGTTGGTCCCCGACCTGATCGAGCTCGACGTGCCCGCGGGCGGCCGGCTCATGGTCGTCAGCGACCTGCATCTCTCGCAGGCCAGCACCGATGCCTCCGAGGCGCTCAGCACCGAGCTGGTGCGTGAGATCGACGCCTGGGACGGCCCCGGCGTCGTGGTGCTCGCGGGTGACTGCTTCGAGCTGCTCGCCGAGTCGCACCTCGACCCGGGCCGGGCGCTGCTGGCCCATCCCCGGTTCACGTCGTCGCTCCTGGCGTTCTCCGAGGGCGCCGGGCACCGTGTGGTGGTGCTCCCCGGGAACCACGACGGCTGCCTCGCGTGGCACAAGCCTGCGGTCGCCACCCTCCACAAGCGGCTCGGGGCCGAGCTCGCGCTCGCGGCCGACGTCACCCTGCACACCGGCGAGGGCCCGCGCAAGGTGCGCATCGAGCACGGCCACCGCTTCGACGCCGACAACGCCTTCGACGACCCCCGCAACCCCGGCGAGACGCCGCTCGGCCACCACATGGTGCGGGCGCTGTCGGCCCTCGACAAGCCCGGCGCCGAGTGGCTCAACGGGCTCGAGCTCCTCGCCGACACGCGCAACGTGGGCTCGTTCATCTCGTCCCGCCTGCTGTACCGCAGGCTCGTGCGCCGCTTCGGTTGGCTGCTGCTGCCCCTGCTGGTCTCGTTCGTGGCGCTCCTGGTCGCCATGGTCGCCCGCATGGGCCACCACCCGAGCATCACGCACCGAGCGGTGTCGATCGCGGCCGACTTCGGCCTCGCCGGCGTCGCCATCCTGGGGGTCGTCGCCCTGGTCAGCGTGCTCTGGTGGCTGTCGGTGCGCGGCCCGCTCCGCGGGCTGTCGATCGGTGAGCTGAATGCCCACGACGCCGAGGAGGAGCAGAACGACGCCGCTCGCGCGTTCGCGGGCCGTCTGGTGTCCGAGGGCCACGCCGGGCTCATCACCGGGCACACCCACGAGGCCGAGCTCGCCGACCTGGGCCGCGGCTTCTACGCCAACACCGGTTGTGGCGGGTCCGTCGCGGTCGAGCGGCCCGGCCGCTTCGGCTTCCCGCCCGCTTGGGTGGTCGGCCGCCAGCAGACCTTCCTCGAGCTCGAGGCCGGGGCCCGGCTCCACGCCCGGCTCCACTACGCCCGGCAGCAGCCGCCCACCACCACGTTCCTCGAGCGGTTGCTCACCCGGCCCGCCCAAACCGACACCGCCCGCCCCGAGATCGTCGCCTCCTGGCCCGAGGGCGACACCTTCCCGCCGCACGAGCCGCACGGGCTCGAGCGCAAGCGGGCCCGCCGCATCGGCGCCTTCGCGCTGGCCATCGGCGGCCTGATCGACCTCATCTCGGCCGTCACGCCGCCGGTGCGGCCCCGCCTCCACGCCGTGACCGACATCATCCCGCTGGCTGTGTCGCAGGCCGCCGCCGTGTTCGTGGTGCTCTCCGGCCTCGCGCTGCTGCTGCTGGCCCGAGGCGTGCGGCGGGGACAGCGCCACGCCTGGCTCGTGGCCGAGATCGTGCTGTGGACCACCTTCGGGTTGCACGTGGTCAAGGGCCTCGACCTCGAAGAGGCCATCGTCGCGGCGGCCATCGCGCTCTACCTGCTCGCCAACCGCCGCCACTTCCGGGTGCAGGCCGACGACTCGTCGACCCGGCGCGGCCTCATCGTCCTGCTCGGCGGCATGGCCGCGTGCGTGGTCGTCGGCGTGCTCGCCGTCAAGGAGCTGCCGGGCCACGCCAACCGCCACATCGGCTGGGTGCGCGCCACCCATGCGGTGTCACAGCGCCTCGTGGGCATCAGCTCGATCCCCATCGGCGACCGGCTCGACGACTTCCTCTCACCCACCCTGCTCGCCGTCAGCATCGGCATCGGCATCTACGTGGGCTGGCTGCTGTTCCGGCCGGTGGTGGCGCACCGCCTCACGGCGCCCGAGCCCGAAGCGGCCGAGCGGGCCCGCCGGCTCGTCGCCCAGTACGGCGGCGACACCCTCGCCTACTTCGCCCTCCGCGACGACAAGCGGTGGTTCTTCCACGGCGACACCCTCATCGCCTACGCCGTCACCCAGGGCGTGGCGCTGGTGTCGCCCGACCCCATCGGCCCCGTCGCCGACCGGAGGCGGGCCTGGTTCGCCTTCCGGCAGTACGCCGACGACCACGGTTGGCCGGTGGCGGTCATGGGCGCCTCCGAGGACTTCCTGGCGATCTACCCCGCCGCCGGCATGCGCGAGATGTATGTGGGCGACGAGGCCGTGGTCGACGTGCGGCGCTTCAACCTCGAGGGCGGCCGCAACAAGGGCCTGCGCCAGGCGGTCAACCGCATCGCCAAGTACGGCTACCGCATGGAGTTCCACGACCCGGCGCACATCACGCCCGAGCTCGAGGCCAGCCTGCGCGGCCTCATGACCGAGAGCCGTCGCGGCGAGATGGAGCGGGGCTTCTCGATGACCCTGGGCCGGATCTTCTCGGCCACCGACGAGGGGCTGCTGCTCGCCGTGTGCTTCGGGCCCGACGGCGCCCCCGCTGCCTTCTGCCAGTACGTGCCCGCCCCG
>JADGOP010000002.1 GCA_017882935.1 Actinomycetota bacterium | reverse complement strand
CACGAGCGGGGGTGGCGGGAGCACGGACGGGAGAGGCGAGGTCACGACGACGTCCGGGCCAGGACCTCGGCCGTGAGACGGTCGACGAACTCGTCGACGTGGACGCCACGCTCGACGTCGCCGCCGCGGGGGTTGACGCCGACGGTGCCGTTCTCGACGTCGTCGTCGCCGACCACGAGCACGTAGGGGATCTTCTCGACCTTGGCCTTGCGGATGCGGTTGCCGAGCTTCTCGGACGCGTCGAGGGCGTCGGCGCGGAAGCCCTCGGCCTTCAGCCGGTCGACCAGGCGGTGCGCGTAGGTGTCGTGGTCGTCGCGCACGGGGAGCAGCCGCACCTGCACCGGGGCCAGCCAGGTCGGGAACGCCCCCGCGTAGTGCTCGAGCAGCACGCCGAAGAAGCGCTCGATCGACCCGAACAGCGCCCGGTGGATCATGACCGGCCGCTGGCGGGTGCCGTCGGCAGCCACGTACTCCATGCCGAAGCGCTCGGGCTCGTTGTAGTCCATCTGGATGGTCGACAGCTGCCACTTGCGCCCGATGGCGTCGCGGACCTTGATGTCGATATTGGGGCCGTAGAAGGCGCCGCCGCCCTCGTCGATCTCGTACGGGATGTGCTCGCGCACGAGCGCCGACCGCAGCGCCTCGGTGGCGTCCTCCCAGTTCTGGTCGGTGCCCACCGACTTCTCGGGGGGTCGGGTGGACAGGTTGGCCTCGAAGTCGTCGAAGCCGAACGCCCGCAGCACGCTGAGCACGAAGCCGAGCAGGCTGGCCGTCTCGTCGACCATCTGCTCGCGGGTGCAGAAGATGTGGCTGTCGTCCTGCGTGAAGCCGCGGATGCGCATGAGACCGTGCAGCGTGCCGGAGCGCTCGTAGCGGTACACGGTGCCGAGCTCGAAGATCCGCATGGGCAGCTCGCGGTAGGAGCGCTGCGTGGCCTGGTACGCCAGGATGTGGAACGGGCAGTTCATCGGCTTCGGGTAGTACGTGCCGTTGTCCATCTCCATGGGCGGGTACATGGCATCGGCGTAGAAGCCGAGGTGCCCGCTGGTCTCCCACAGCTGCGCCTTGGCGATGTGGGGGCTGTAGACGAACGGGTAGCCGCCGCGCTCGTGGCGCTCGCGGCTGTAGTCCTCCATGAGCTTGCGCACGATGGCCCCCTTGGGGAGCCAGATGGCCAGTCCGGCGCCCAGCTCCTCGGGGAACGAGAGCAGGTCGAGGTCGGAGGCGAGCTTGCGGTGGTCGCGCTTCTCGGCCTCCTCGAGGTGGTGCAGGTGCTCATCGAGGGCCGCCTTGGTGGCCCACGCCGTGCCGTAGATGCGCTGCAGCACGGGCCGGTGCTCGTCGCCGCGCCAGTAGGCACCGGCCACGCGCATCAGCTTGAAGTGGCCGAGGAAGCGGTTGGTCGACGGGACGTGCGGGCCCCGGCAGAGGTCGATGAAGCCGGGGTAGCCGTTGAAGGGCGGGTTGGCCTTGGGCTCGGCGGGCGGGTTCTCGTAGGTGCGGACCGTGCCCTTGGAGGTGACCGACGTGGGGTCGTCGGCCTCGCCGTCGATGATCTCGAGCTTGTACGGGTGGCCGGCGAAGACCTCGCGGGCCCGCTCGTCGGGCAGCTCGTCGCGCACGAAGGGCTGCGACTCCTTGATGATCGCCCGCATGCGCGCCTCGATGCGCTCGAGGTCGTCGGGCGTGAAGGTGCCGGGCCTGCCGTCGGGACCCGGCGGCAGCTCGAAGTCGTAGTAGAAGCCGTCCTCGACCGGAGGGCCGATGGCGAAGGTGGCACCGGGGAACTCGTCGAGCACCGCCTGGGCCAGCACGTGCGCCGTGGAGTGGCGGATGGTGAACAGGCCGCGATCGGTCTCGGCGGTGTGGATGGCAACGCGGTCGCCGTCGGCCAGGCCCCAGCCGAGGTCGCGCTCGACGTCGTTCACGCTGGCGATGACCGCGGCCTTGGCGAGGCGGGGGCCGATGCCCGAGGCCAGCTCGATCGCGGTGGTGCCCTCGGCGACCGATCGCTCGGAACCGTCGGGCAGCGTGATCGTGATGTCGGCCATGGGAGGCGAGGCTACCGTCGCCTCCCGGGTGGCCCGGAACGCGTTCTCCCGGCGCGGTCGTGCTGCGAGGGTCAGGCCCCGGCGGCGGCCACGGCGGCGTGACCGTTGTGGCTGGGAGCGCCGTTGGCCCGCGCCGCGTCCCGGGTGGGCTGCTCACCCGCGTGCAGGTCGAGGTTGACCTTCTCCGACACCACCAGGGCGTTGTCGCGCTTGGTGGCGTAGGTGTCGACGTACTCCTGGCCCGACAGCGCCCGGATGTCGAACATCACCTCGTCGATGATCTGACGCAGCACCAGGCGCTCGGACGCCCGGCCGCGGTAGCGGTCGACGTTGATCGGCCGGCCGAAGCGGATGGACACGGGTCGGAAGAGGTTGGGGCGACGGGCGTCGGGCGGCATGACCTCGCGGCTGCCGCGGATGCCGACCGGGATGATCGGGGCGCCCGTGCGCAGCGCCAGCCGGGCGGGCCCGGTGTGGCCGCGGTGCAGCCTGCCGTCGCGCGAGCGGGTGCCCTCGGGGTAGATGCCGAAGTACTCGCCCGCCTCGAGCACCCGGGCCGCGGCGTTGAGGGCCCGCTCGCTGGCGCTGCCCCCCGAGCGGTCGATGGGGATCATGCCGAGGGCGGGGAAGAGGTACTTGGTCTTCCAGCTGTCCATGTACTCGGCCTTGCCCACGTAGGTGATGCGGCGCGGCAGGACGATGGGCAGGAAGAACGAGTCGAGCACCGAGGTGTGGTTGGGGCAGAAGATCGCCGGGCCCTCGGGGGGGACGTGCTCGCTGCCCTCGACGTGGAAGTCCCACATGAAGTTGAACGTGGGCTCCAGGACACTGCGTGCCACGGTGTAGAGCTGTCCCACACTGCGTTCGGCCACAGCGGTCCTTTCGGCTGGTCGACATCGGAGCTTAGGTGCTGCCGACCGAACCGTGAAGGCCCTGCCGCCTGCAGGTTCGGAAAGTCCCGGCGAAACCGGAGGTTCAGGCGGCGGTGAGGTCGATGCCGAGCAGCGCAGCAGCCGTGGTCACACCGCGGCCCTGTTCGGAGGCGGCGTCGAGCGCCTTGACGGCGCCGGGGGTGTCGAGGTCGTCGTCGAGCGCGGCACGGACCTCGGGCAGCGCCCCGTCACCCTCGCCGGCCGCGCGCCACTGCGAGACCCGGGCCGCGGCCTCGGGCATGATCGCGTCGTTCCACTCCCAGGACTCGCGGTAGTGGTGCGCCAGCACGGCGGCGCGGATCGCACCGGGCTCGTAGGTCTTGCGCAGCTCGCTCACGAACACCAGGTTCCCGAGCGACTTCGACATCTTCTCGCCGTCCATGCGGACCATGGCCTGGTGCATCCAGTGGCGCACGAAGGGCTTGCCCGTGGCCGACTCGGATTGGGCCGCCTCGCACTCGTGGTGCGGGAAGATCAGGTCGGCGCCGCCGCCGTGGATGTCGATGGTGCTGCCCAGCTCGCGCAGCGCCAGGGTGGAGCACTCGACGTGCCAGCCGGGGCGGCCCGGCCCCCAGCGCGACTCCCAGGCGGGCTCGTCGGGGGCCGACGGCTGCCACAGCACGAAGTCGAGCGGGTCACGCTTGTTGGGGTCGGTCGGGTTGCCACCACGCTCGGCGGCGAGCTCGAGCATGTCGGCACGGTCGAGGTGGCTGACCTGACCGAACCTGTCGTAGCTCGACACGTCGAAGTACACCGCTCCGCCCGCCACGTAAGCGTGGCCGCGGTCGAGCACCATGCCGATGAAGCCGCGGATGTCGGCGATGGCCGACGTGGCGCGCGGCTCGCTGAACGACGGCAGCATGCCGAGCGCGATCATGTCGGCGTCGAAGCGGGCGATCTCGGCTGCCGCGAGGTCGAGGTAGTGCACGCCGAGCTCTCGGGCCTTGCGCAGGATGTCGTCGTCGACGTCGGTCACGTTGCGCACGCACCGGGTCTCGTGGCCCCGGTCGCGCAGGCGCCGCTGGAGCACGTCGTAGGTGAGGTAGGTGGCCGCGTGCCCCAGGTGCGTCGCGTCGTAGGGCGTGATGCCGCAGGTGTAGAGCGTGACGACCGGCCCCGGCTCGAACGGCTCGACCGTGCCGCGCGCGGTGTCGTAGAGGCGCATCGGCGCGGCGCCGGGGCCGGGGCCGGGGGTGGCGGCGGGCACGGTCACTCCCCCGGCAGGCCGGTGAGCCGCACCGAGAGACGCGTGCGGTAGCGGACGTTCATGCCGATGAGCACGGCGGTGAGCGACTCGATGGCACCCGCGGCGGTGAGCCGACCGGCGTCGAGCGCACGCATGCCGGGGATGTCGGCGATCAGCGCGCTGGTGACCTCGGTGGCCTCCGGGTGGTCGGAGCAGACCAGCACGTCGCACTCGACGGGGTGGTCGAGCGCGCCCAGCTCCTTGGCGGGGACGTGGTGGAACGCGGCGGCGACGAGCGCGCGGGGCACCGCGGCCTGGACGTCGGCGGCGACCGAGCCACGGGGCGGGATGAGCGGCTGGAACTCCTTGCCCACCCGCGTCAACGCGTTGGCCATGGAGATGACGACCTTGCCGTCGAGCGCCTCGGCGAGCGCCGCGACGGTGGGCGCCGCCCCGTCCCAGGGCGTGGCCACCACGACCACGTCGGCCGCTGCGGCGCCGGCGTTGTCGGCGGCACCGATCGCGAGCTCGCGGCCGGGCCACAGCTCGAGGAGCCCGGCACGCACCTCTTCGGCACGTTCCGCGGAACGCGACCCCAACACGACCTCGTGGCCGACCGCTGCGAGGCGCACGGCAAGCGCGCTCCCCGCAGGGCCCGTGGCCCCCAACACTCCGATTCGCACGGGCGGCACTCTACCGGCGCGCCCAGAAGCGGCGCGAATGGGCCTCTCGTCGCTCGCGGTCCGGGGCTCCCCCGCACCGCGGCCAGCCCGCGGTCAGGCCCGGTCGCGCCGCACCGGCAGGTCGGACTCGTCGCGGATGTCGCCCACGAGCTGCTCGAGGAGGTCCTCGAGGCTGACCATGCCGACGGGCTGCCCCTCGGCCCCCCGCACCACCGCGAGGTGGACCCGGGCGCGCTGCATGGTGAGCAGGACGTCCTCGAGCGTGCCCCCGGGGTCGACGATCAGCATGCGCCGCAGCCGGCCGAACGGCAGGGGCCGCTCGCGGGCGTCGGCCGGCAGGGTCAGCAGGTCCTTGGCGTGGAAGAAGCCCATGACGGTGCTCCCGTCGGCGGCCAGCACCGGCACCCGCGTGTACCCGGTCTGCACGAGCACCGCCTCGAGGTCGGCGACGATGGCGTCGCGCCCCACGGTGGTGACGTCGGGCCACGGCACCATCACGTCGCGCACCGGGCGCCGGCCGAAGCCCAGCGCGCCCGAGAGCAGCTCGTGCTCGAACTCGTCGAGCAGGCCCTCGTCGCGCGACGCGCCCACGAGCTGACCCAGCTCGGCCGCCGAGTGCACCGCTTCGAGCTCGTCGCGCGGCTCCACGCCGAACGCCCGGACCCCGAGGTTGGCCATGCCGTTGAGGGCGCGCACGATCGGCCGGAACACCACCACGTAGGCGCGGTTCGGCACGGCGAGCCACAGGAGGGTGCGCTCCGGGTCGGCGATGGCCACGTTCTTCGGCACCATCTCGCCGATGACCATGTGCGCCACCGACACCAGGGCCAGGCCGATCAGGAAGCCGAGGGTGTGCACCAGGCCGCTCGGCAGGTGGTGACCCAGGTCGAGGGTGCGCTCGATGAGCCCCGAGATCAGCGGCTCGGTGACGAAGCCGAGGCCCAGCGAGGCCATGGTGACGCCGAGCTGCGCGCCCGCCAGCTCGAGGGACAGCTCGTGGCTGGCGCGCAGGGCGAGTCGGGCGCGCTTGCCGCCTTGCTCGGCCAGGGGCTCGAGCTTGGTCTGCCGCGCGGTGATGAGGGAGAACTCGACCGCCACGAAGAAGGCATTCGCGAGCAGCAGCGCGACCGAGGCGACCAACCCGCCGATCATCGGGTCTCCCCTGATGCGGGCGGGACGACCGAGGCGATCCCGCCGGGCTCGTGGCTGGGCAGGCCGGGCGCCAGGACGGTGACCGCGGCGACGCGCCGCCGCTCGAGCTCGGCCACGCGGAACAACCAGCCGTCCTCCTCGAACCACTCCCCCTCCACCGGCAGGTGCCCGAGGCGGTCGAGGACGAAGCCGGCGAGCGTCTCGTAGGGCCCCTCCGGCATCGCGAAGCCGCAGGCGTCGTACACCTCGTCGGGGTGGAAGCCGCCGGGCAGCACCACCGATCCGCCGGGGCCCACCTGGGTGAGGGCCGCGCTGGGCGGGTCGTACTCGTCGCTGATCTCCCCCACGATCTCCTCGAGCAGGTCCTCCAGCGTGACGATGCCGGCCGTGCCGCCGTACTCGTCGACCACCACGGCCAGGTGTGCGTCCGCGTCCTGCAGGTCGCCCAGCAGGTCGTGCAGGGGCCGGCTCTCGGGGACGGCCACGATCGAGCCGACCAGCGCGCTCACCGGCGTCGCGGCGCGCACCTCGGGCGCCAGGCGGAACACGTCCTTCACGTGGACCAGGCCCACGATGTCGTCGAGGTCGGCGGCGAACACGGGGAACCGGGAGTGGCCGGTGGAGATGGCGGCGGCGACCAGCTCGGCCACGGTCGCGTCGGCGGCCACGCCCACCACCCCGACGCGCGGGACCATGGCGTCGTCGGCGGTCTTCTCGGCGAAGCGCAGCGACCGGGTCAGCAGCGTGACCTCGTCGGGCTCGAGCTCGCCGCCCTCGCCGGCCGAGCGGATGAGCAGCGTCAGCTCCTCCACCGAGCGGGCCGAGGTGAGCTCCTCGCGCGGTTCGATGCCCACGGAGCGCACGATGGCGTTGGCGGCCCCGTTCGCCACCCGGATGAGGGGGCCGAAGGCCGCGCTGAACAGCCGCAGCGGCGCGGCGAGCAGCAGCGCGGCCCGGACCGGCCGGGCCATCACCAGGCCCTTGGGGATCAGCTCGCCGAGGACCATGGTGGCCACGGTGGCGAGGGCGAGCGCGAGCGCCACCGACACCCCGTCGGCGGCCCCGGCGCCCACCACGGACTCGACCGGAGCGTGGAACGCCCGCGCCAGCGTCGGCTCCGCGACGAAGCCGAGGACCAGGGAGCACAGCGTCACGCCCAACTGCGCTCCCGACAGGTGGAACGACAGCCGGCGCACGACCGACAGCGCCACCCGCGCCCGGCGACGACCAGCGTCCGCCTCGGCCTCCAGCCGCATGCGGTCGACCGCCACCAGCGCGAACTCCGCGGCGACGAAGAACGCGGTTGCCAGGATGAGCAGAGCGACGGCCATCAGGCCGAGTGCGGTACCGATGGCTGGAGGTCCTCCGTCCGGTTCCCCGAGGCCGCGCGGATGGGGCGCTTCCAGCTCCTTCGACAGGGCGGCCTCTCGGAACAACGTGCCTGTGCTTGCTGGTCGGACGAGCGGCCAGGCCGTGGGGCGGCCTCGCCGCAGCCGCCTTTCCGCTCCTCCTCATCGCAGCGTAGAGGCCCGACGTGCGCCGCTGGTGACCCCGTTCCTCGAGGCCGCGCCGACAGGGCGCTCCCACATCGCTCCACGGAGCGGCCCCTCAGGACAAGAGCCTGTGTCTGGGGGTCGGACCCGGCGGGTGACGCCCGGGCGATGCCCGGGTCGGTACGGTCGGCCCCCATGCCCGCCAACGAGCACCCCGACGATCCGGTCCTCGACCTCGAGTCGGTGTCGGTCGTGCGCGACGGGCGCACGCTGCTCGACGCCGTCGACTGGACCATCCGGCCGGGCGAGCGCTGGGTGCTGCTCGGCCGCAACGGCTCGGGCAAGACCACGCTCGTGCGCGTCGCGTCGCTCTACCTGCACCCCACGGCGGGCGTCGTGCACGTGCTCGGCGAGACGCTCGGCCGCGTCGACGTCCGCCGGTTGCGCACCCGCATCGGCGTTGCAAGCCAGTCGTTCGCCGACCTGCTGCGCCGCGACCTCACCGTGCTCGACGTGGTGGTCACGGGCAAGCACGCCGCCCTCGAGCCGTGGTGGCACACCTACACCGAGGCCGACCGCGCCCGGGCCCGCGAGCTGATCGCGCGGCTCGGGGTGGCGAGCCACGAGGCGCAGCCGTTCGGCACGCTCTCGTCGGGCGAGCGCCAGCGGGTGCAGCTGGCGCGCACCCTGATGGGCGAACCCGGCCTGCTCCTGCTCGACGAGCCCGCTGCGGGGCTCGACCTGGCGGGGCGCGAGGACCTGGTGCACCGGCTGGGCGCGCTGGCCGCCGACCCTGCCGTCGCCCCGACGGTGCTCGTGACCCACCACACCGAGGAGATCCCCGACGGGTTCACGCACGCCCTGCTGCTGCGCGACGGCCAGGTCCTGGTGGCGGGGCCGCTCGCCGACGTGCTCACCGAGGCGAACCTGTCGGCCTGCTTCGACCTGCCGTTGCGCCTGGAGCGGCGCGAGGGTCGCTGGCTCTCGTGGGCCGCCCGGACCTAGGGGCGGCCCACCGCTACGCCGGTTCGATGCGGCGGAGCACCACCACCGCCCGCGACGGGACCTGCACGGTGGCTCCGGGCTCGTAGGTGCGCCGGCGGCGGCGCGAGCCGGGGTCGGGCGCGCCGGGCTGCGAGGTGTCGACCTCCTTGGCCCAACCGGGCGCCCAGCGGGCGGACGGCAACGTGAAGTCGATGGCCTCGTCGGCAGCACTGAAGAACACCAGGAAACTGTCGTCGCTGATGAGCTCGCCGCGGGGGTCGGCGCCCGTGATGGCCTCGCCGTTGAGGAACAGCCCCAGGGCCCGGGCCCACGTGTGGGTCCAGTCGTCGCCCTCCATCTCGTCGCCACCCGGGTTGAACCAGGCGGCATCGGGCAGCCCGCCGTCGGTCACGGGTCGTCCCGACAGCCAGCGTCGCCGCCGGAACACCGCGTGGCGCTCGCGGAAGTCGGTGATCCAGCGGGTGAAGTCGAGCAGCTCCTGATCGGGGTGCTCCCAGTCGAGCCACGACAGCTCGTCGTCCTGGCAGTAGGCGTTGTTGTTGCCGTGCTGGGTGCGGCCCAGCTCGTCGCCGGCCGACACCATGGGCACGCCCTGCGACAGCAGCAGCGTGGCCAGGAAGTTGCGCTGCTGGCGGGCACGCCGGGCGTTGATGGCGGGGTCGTCGGTCGGGCCCTCGACGCCACCGTTCCACGAGCGGTTGTCGTCGTTGCCGTCGCGGTTGTCCTCGCCGTTCGCCTCGTTGTGCTTCAGGTGGTAGCTGACGAGGTCGTGCAAGGTGAAGCCGTCGTGGCAGGTGACGAAGTTGATGCTGGCGAAGGGCCGCCGACCGTTGCTCTCGTACAGGTCGGAGCTGCCCGACAGCCGGGCCGCCAGCTCGCCCACCGTGCCATCGGCGCCGCGCCAGTAGTCGCGGACGGTGTCGCGGTACTTGCCGTTCCACTCGGTCCACAGCGGGGGGAAGTTGCCGACCTGGTAGCCGCCCTCGCCCACGTCCCACGGCTCCGCGATGAGCTTCACGCCGCTCACCACCGGGTCCTGCTGGATGAGGTCGAAGAACGCCGAGAGCCGGTCGACGTCGTGCAGCTCACGGGCCAGGGTGGACGCCAGGTCGAAGCGGAAGCCGTCGACGTGCATCTCGGTGACCCAGTAGCGCAGGCTGTCCATGATCAGCTGCAGCACGTGCGGGTGCCGCATGTTCAGCGAGTTGCCCGTGCCCGTGTAGTCGACGTAGCGCCGCCGGTCGTCGGGTGAGAGGCGGTAGTAGGCGGCGTTGTCGAGGCCCTTGAAGCTGAGGATGGGGCCACCGTCGTTGCCCTCGGCCGTGTGGTTGTAGACCACGTCGAGGATGACCTCGATGCCCGCCTCGTGGAGCGTGCGGACCATCTGCTTGAACTCGCTCACCTGCTGGCCGCGCTGGCCGCCCAGGGCGTAGGCGTTGTGTGGCGCCAGGAAGCCGATGGAGTTGTAGCCCCAGTAGTTGCGGAGGCCGGCCTCGACGAGGCGGTGGTCGTGGATGAACTGGTGCACGGGCAGCAGCTCGACCGCGGTGATGTGCAGCGACTGGAGGTGCTCGACCACGGCCGGGTGGGCCACGCCGAGGTAGGTGCCGCGCAGCTCCTCGGGCACCCCGGGGTGGGTCTGGGTGAGGCCCTTCACGTGCGCCTCGTACACCACGGTCTCGTGCCAGGGGATCTGCGGCGGCCGGTCGTGGCCCCAGTCGAACCACGGGTTCACCACCACCGAGCGGGGCATCGACGCCGCGCTGTCGGCCTCGTCCATGGCGCCGTCGAGGTCGTCGAGGGGGTGGTCGTACACGTCCTGGCCCCACCTGACCTCGCCCTCGATGGCCTTGGCGTAGGGGTCGAGCAGGAGCTTGGCGGAGTTGCAGCGCATCCCCTTGTCGGGCTCCCAGCGGCCGTTCACCCGGAAGCCGTAGCGCTGCCCCGGGGCCACGTTGGGCAGGTAGCCGTGCCAGCAGAAGCCGGTGCACTCGGGCAACGGGATCCGCGTCTCGACGCCGTCGTCGTCGAACAGGCAGAGGTCGATGCCTTCGGCCACCTCGGAGAACACCGAGAAGTTGGTCCCGGCTCCGTCGTAGGTCGCGCCGAGCGGGGCGGGTCGACCTGGCCACATGCGCATGGGAGGCGACCCTACCGGAGCTCCACGGAACCTCCGGTCGCCGTGTGGCGGAGGTCGCTCCGGCTGCGGCCGTCAGTCCGGGACGGGGCGGCCGCTCGACAGGCGGTCGAGCAGGCGGGCGCGGCTCTGACCGATCTCGTCGCCCAGCAGTCGCTCCAGCACCGAGCCCCACATCCCCCCGCCGTAGTGGAGGTGCATGGTGAGGCGGCTGCCGTCGGCCAGGGGCTCGACCTCGGCGCGCAGCACCCAGGGCGAGTGCGAGCGACCGTCGACCTCGCGCCGCTCGAAGGTGACCTGGTGTGGTGGGTCGTGGCGCGTGCGGACCATCCGCAGCCGCTTCGAGCGGGCCAGGGGCCCGAGCCGGCCCCGGAGCTCGACGGTCCAGGCCGGGAGGGCGTCGTCGCCCTGGGCCGCGTCGGCGGGGGCGGCGCGAGGCACGATGTCGAGCCACGACGGGTAGGTGGTGAGGTCCTCGACCCAGGCGAACAGCAGCTCGGGCGGGCAGGGCGCGTCGAGGTGCTCGGAGACGTCCACCTCCGCAGTTTGGCGCACCCCCGAACCCTCAGGGGCGGTCGAGGGCTCGGAGCAGGTCACGCTTGGCGGCCACGAACCAGGGCTCGGTGACGACGTCGAGCGGGCGCGGCCGGGGCTCCGGCACCTCGAGCACCGCTACGACCCGGCCCGGGCGCTCCGACATCACCAGCACGCGGTCCGACAGCGAGATGGCCTCCTCGACGTCGTGGGTCACGAACAGCACGGTGCGACGGTCGGCCAGCCACACCTCCTCGAGCCAGGCGTACATGCGCCGCCGGGTCAGCGCATCGAGCGCGCCGAACGGCTCGTCGAGCAGCAGCACGTCGCGCCCCTGGAGGAACGTCCGCAGCAGGGCCAGCCGCTGGCGCATGCCGCCGGACAGCTCCGACGGCCAGGCCTCCTCGAACCCGGCCAGGCCGAAGCGCTCGAACAGGCTGCGTGCCGTGGCCTCGGCCTCGGCCAGGTCGCGTCCTGACACCTCGGCGCCCAGGGTGGCGTTGGCCAGCGCCCGCCGCCACGGCAGCAGCAGGTCGCGCTGGGGCATGAACGCGGCCGTGCCCGGGCGGCCGAGGGTGCTGACGCCGCCGATCTCGGCCTCCCCCGCCACCGGCACGAGCAGACCCGCCAGCACCCGCAGCAGCGTGCTCTTGCCGCACCCACTCGGGCCCACCAGGCTCACGAACTCGCCGCGCTCGACCACGAGGTCGACGCCGTCGAGCACCGCGACCGGTGAACGGCCCGCGAAGGTGTGCCGCACGCCTGCGACGCGCAGCGCCGGCCCAGCCGCGGTCAAGAGCCGGTCGACGAGCCGGCCGCAGCTGCGCTGGGCAGGAAGGCGTTGGTGTAGGCGGCCGCCGTGTCGAAGCCGGGCTTCACCAGCTTCGAGCGCTGGAGGAACGCCACGAAGCGGTCCCAGACGGCGGCGTCCTGCTGCCCCCAGGCGGCCGGGTCGGCGGCGTAGTGCTGCGCGAGGTAGGCGGCGCTGAGGCCGACTAGCTTCGGATCCAGCTCCGGCACCGCCCTGGTCAACGCCGCAGCCGCAGCAGCCGGGTGCGCGATCGACGCGCGGTAGCCCCGGGCGGTGACCGCCATGAAGGTGCGCACCAGCGTCGGGTCGCTCGTGATCAGGTGCTCGCTGGTGGCGAGCACGGGCGTGTACCAGTCGGGGATGCAGCCGGTGTGCGCGATGAACGGCAGCGTGGTGATCGGGAGCTTGTCGATGTCGCGCAACCGGATGACGTCCCAGCCGTCGAACACCCACACGAAGTCGTAGAAGTGCTTCTCGAGCCCGACCCGGTAGTCCACGTTGCCGACGTCGACGAACTTCACGGAGCCCGGCCGGCCCCCGCCGCACGCCACCATCTGGGCCACGAGTGCCTTCTCGAAGTCCTCGCCGAACGCCCCGTACCGCTTGCCGCTCAGGTCGGCCAGCGTGGTGACACCCGACGACTTCAGGGCCATCAGGCTCGACGTGTTGTGCTGGATGATCGCCGCGAGCGACACCACGGGCACCCCCTGGGCACGGGCGGGCACGAGCTGCTCGGAAGCGCTGATGCCGAACTGCGCCCGACCGCTCGCCACCACCTGGAGCACGTCGTCGTTGGAGCCCGGCTCGATGAAGTGCACGTCGAGGCCCGCCGTGCGGTACCAGCCCTCGGCTCGCGCCAGGTACATGCCGCTGTGGTTGGTGTTGGGCGTCCAGTCGAGCATCACGTCGACCCGCCGCAGCTTCGGCGTGGCGCCCGCCGCCGTGCGACCGCCCCGCGACGAGCCGCACGCCGAGGCGACGATGAGCACGGTCAGGAGCAGCGCAATTGCCGCGACCATGGACGGGTGCGGACGGTGGGGGGTCACGAGGGCTCCTGGCTACGGCGGTGGGAGGGGTGGCGCCACGGCATGGCCCGCCGGGCGAGCAGCTCGACACAGCAGAACAGCGCCATGCTGAGCAGGGCGATGACGGCGACGCCGGCGTAGACCTGGTCGGTGCGATACGACCGCTGGGACCGGTTGATGAAGATCATGAGGCCGCTGCTGCCGCCCACCCACTCGCCGATGACGGCGCCCGCCACGGCGTAGGTCGCGGCGATCTTCAGGCCGGCGAAGAAGTCCGGCAGCGCCGACGGCAGCAGCACGAGGCGCAGCACCTGCACCGGCGTGGCGCCCATGGAGCGCACCAGGTCGACCTGCTCGCGATCCGCGCTCGCCAGGCCGGCCACGGTGCTGACGGCCACGGGGAAGAACACGATGAGCGACACGACCACCACCTTGGGGGCCATCCCGAAGCCGAACCCCAGCGCCAGCAGCGGGGCCAGGACGAGCATCGGGATGGTCTGGCTGGTCACGACCAGCGGCCACACCGCCCGCCGCACGAACGGCACCGCAGAGATGGCCACGGCCAGCGCGACGCCTGCGACCGTGCCCACGACCAGGCCGATCAGCGTCTCCTCGAGCGTGGTCGCCACGTGCCCGCCCAGCACGTGGCGCGAGTCGTAGAGCGCCTTGGCGATGCCGACCGGGGTGGGCAGCACGTAGGAGGCCTCGTGGCGCAGGCCGACCCACAGCTCCCAGCCCTCGAGGAGCGCGACCAGGAAGACCACCGGCGGGAGCCAGGTCCGCAGCGCCCGACCCAGGGGCGAGCGGCGTCGGGTGGTGGGATCGGCCGGCCGCTCCCCCGGTGGCGCCGCCCGTTCGACCGCGGGGGCCGTCACGTGCGGTACCGATCGGTCAGCGAGCCCATCGTCGGGGCGTCGTCGCGCCGGAACTCGGCGACCTTGATGACCGCGATGGCGCTGGTGGCCCCCGCGTCGAGCGTGGCTTCGTGGACCCGGCGGAGGAGGGGCCAGACCTCCTCGGGCGTTCCCTCGACGGAGGTGCCGAGCGGTCCCACCTCGAACGCCAGGCCCGATCGTTCGATGACCTCGATGGCCGCGTGGACGTGGGCGTAGCGGTCGTCGGCGGTGCCGCTCGGAGTCGGCAGGCACTGGATCTCGATGATCATGGGAGCTCCTCGGGTGACGCGAAGTGGAAGGGTTGGACGACGAGCAGCACGCCCTGCTCGACCGACACCGACGAGCCGATCTCGGCCACGACGTTGCTCACGCCGCGGCTGCTACCGGGGCGGAGGGTCTCGTGCCGCAGCGGGAAGCGGAGCCCCTGCGTGACGACCCCGGTGGCCGCGCCGTGCTGGGGCACCAGGCTCACCAGCGAGCCCACGGCCCCGGGGACCGGGAGCGCAGGCGCGCCGCCGACGGCCACGGTGAGCCGCGCCGTGCCCAGCCAGGCCTCGATGGTCACCACCGGGTCCGCCTCGAGCCACACGGGTGAGGCGAGCAGCGCCACGTTGGCCACGAAGTGGTCGAGCCGGCCGCCGGCGCCGCCGAGGACCAGCAGGCGGCGGGGGGCGCGCGCGGTGGCGGCGAGGGCGCGGGCCAGGTCGATCGCCAGCTCGAGGTCGGTGAAGTCCTTGTCGACCGGATACGGGTGCAGCTCGGCACCCTCCAGCTCGAGCTCACGACGGTCGGCGGCCTCGAGCGAGTCGAAGTCGCCGACGACGTGGGCGACGCGCAGGCCGGCCCGGCGAGCCAGGCGCGCACCGCCGTCGGCCGCCACGACGAGCGCCCCGGTCGGCACCTGCGCAACGAGGCGCGGGTCGAGGGGGTCGCCGTTGGCGACCACGACCACACACGTCTCTCCGTCGAGCTGCTCGACCGGCCAACCTTCGGCCACCATCGCGTCCCTCCGCTGGCATTACCCAGATCAGGTCCACGGGTCGGCGACGGCGTCCGGTCGGACAGGTCACCCTCTCAGCCCGGCTACCCCGAGCTCCCCTGCGTACTCGTGCGCACTGTAGCGCCAAGCACTAGCGCTTGATCGCGGGTGCCACCTTCGGCGGCGCAGCCGCGGGGTTGGGCGTGGTGCCCCCGGAGAGCCGGTCGGCGGCCGCCTGCTGCTCGTACGACAGGCGTGCCAGCCAGAACCGCAGGAACTGGCCGAGCGAGTAGCGCAGGAACATGGCGCCACCCGCGATGGTGATGACGACGCCGAGGAGCCCGAGGCTCAGCGCGTCGAGCTGCTGTGCCTGGCCACTGTTCACGTTCGCCGAGCGGTCGAGCACGTAGGCGCCGGCGGCAACCACGATGCCGATGACCATGAGGATGCCCCCGAGGCGGAGGAGGTTGCGCTCCCTGGTGACCGCGGGGTCGCGCAACTGCATGGCGTCGATCTCCTGTTGGAACTGCTCGACGCGGGCGGGCTGTTCGATCATGTGTCCTGATCCTCCATCAATGCTCGGTCTCGCCTGCACCGAGGTACGACTCCGACAAGGTTGCTTCGATTTCTGCGGGCAGGCCCTCGTGCACGATGTGGCCCGCCACCATGACCGCAGCGCGGCTGGCCACGCCGAGCACCACCCGGGCGAACTGCTCGACCACCAGGATCGAGACGCCTTCGGCGGCCACGTCGGCCACCAGACCGTAGAGCTGCTCGACCACCAGGGGCGCGAGCCCCATCGACAGCTCGTCGAGGATGAGGAGCGCAGGATCGGTGGCGAGCCCGCGCGCCATGGCGAGCATCTGCTGCTCGCCCCCCGACAGGGTGCCCGCGTGCTGGTGGCGCCGCTCGGCCAGGACGGGGAAGCGGGCGTAGGCCGCCTCCTCGATCTCGGACCGGGAGCGCCCTGCGTAGGTCATGACCCACAGGTTCTCGCGCACCGTGAGGTTGGGGAACACGCCCCGACCCTCGGGCACGAGGCAGAGGCCGCGGCAGGCCAGCTCGTCGGCACGGGCGCCGTTGACCCGGCGCCCCGCGATGAACACGTCGCCCGCGGCGGCAGGGTGCAGGCCGGACGCGACCTTGAGGGTGGTGGTCTTGCCGGCGCCGTTGGGTCCGAGCAGGGCGATGACCTGGCCGGCGGGCACCACCAGGTCGATGCCGTGCAGCACGTCGATGCTGTCGTAGGCCGCGCGCACGCCGCGCAGCTCGAGCATGGGGGCCACGACCGGCGCGACGGCGCCCGTCGTCCTCGCGGGTCCGGTGGTGGTCATGGGGTCGCCGCCGGACTGCCCAGGTAGGCCTCGAGCACCTCGGCGTTGGACTGGATCTCGTCGGGCGTGCCCGAGGCGATGAGCTTGCCGAAGTCGAGCACGTTGATGCGGTGGCACTCGCGCATGACGAGCGGGACGTCGTGCTCGACGAGGACCACGGCGAGGCCCTCCGCCGCGAGCTCGCGCAGCAGGGCCGCGAAGCGCTCGGTCTCCGACTCGTCCTGCCCCGAGGCGGGCTCGTCGAGCAGCAGCACCTTGGGCTCGCACGCCAGCGCCCGACCCAGCTCCACGAGCCGGCCCTGGCCGGTGGAGAGCTTGGTGACGCGGAGGTCGGCGAGCTCGGACAGGCCCACCCGCTCGAGGATCTGGTCGACCTGCGCGGCCGGGTCGACCTTGGTGCGGGCCCAGCCCTTGTGGATGTCGGCGGCCACGCGGATGTTCTCGCGGACGCTCAGCATGGTGAACATCTCGAGGCGCTGGAAGGTGCGGGCGAGGCCGAGGCGGGCCCGACGGCTCGGCCGCAGCCGGGTGACGTCGGTGCCGTCGATGAGCACCTGGCCCTCGCCCGGCTGCTGCAGGCCGGACACCACGTTGAACAAGGTGGTCTTGCCGGCCCCGTTCGGTCCGATGAGGCCGGTGATCTCCCCGGGCTCGGCGGCGAGCGACACGTTGCTCAGCGCGGTGTGGCCACCGAAGCGGACGGTGATCTCCTGGATGTCGAGCAGTGCCATCAGGACGCCCCGCCGCGCCGGATGGTGGCAGCCCCGACGGCTTCGTAGGTGACCGACCCGAGGCCCAGGACCTGCTCGGTCTTGGCCAGCAGCTCCGGCGTCCAGGGCACGGTGACTCCGACCCACTCGAGCGGCACCTCTTCCACATCGGCGGCCGCAGCGCCGGTGACGGCGGCCCGGGCGATGCCGCGGGCCACGAGGCGGCGACGTGAGGCGATGGCCACCGCCCCGACGAAGATCACGAACAGGGCGATGAGCATCGGCCAGTTCGGGTAGAGGTTGATCAGGCGTCCGGCCCAGGTGACCACCATCAGGCAGAGCATGCTGACGATGACCGGCAGGTCCTCGCGCAGCGCGATGAAGCCGGTGGCGATCTGGGGTGCCGCGCCGCTGGGCTCGCGCCCGAGGCCGATGCCGACGCCACCGGTGAGGATCAGCTGGTACTTGCCGAAGCTGTTGAACACGGTGGTCATGAACGGCAGGAGGGCGTTGAGGCTGACCCCGGCGAACAGACCGGCGCTGGCGAACCCGGCGCCACCGACCACCACCATCATGAAGATGGGCAGGCCCGCCACGAAGTTGAACCGGTCGGGCGTGACCGCGGTGAGTTGCGTGCCGTAGAGCGCTCCGCCCAGACCCGCCATCGCCGCCGACATGGCGAACACCGACAGGCGGGTTCCCAGCAGGTCGAGGCCGAAGGTCGCGCACGCGGCCTCGCTGTCGCGCATGGCCAGCAGGCGTCGACCGAAGCGGCTGCGCCGGATGAAGCAGACGATGGCGAAGCAGATCACGAAGAGCACCGTCGCCAGGACCATCTGCGCGGTCGGGGTGATGACGTTGTACCCGAACAGCTTGACGGTGGAGACGTTGACCGACCCCAGCGAGAAGGTGCTGAAGTGCATGATGTGCGGCACCACGGTGGTGCTGCCGAGGTGGATCGGGCCCACGTCGAAGTCGGGCAGGTGGAAGACCCACTGGTCGAGGAACACGGCGAACGCAGCCGTGGCCAGCGCCAGGTAGATGCCCTGCAGGCGCAAGGCGGGCAGCGCCACGAGCGCCCCGACCACCCCACACACCAGGATCGCCACGACGAACCCGAGCGGGTTGCCGTTGATGCCGACGTGCGCCATGCAGACGGCACCGATGCCCGCGAAGCTGAGCTGGCACAGCGAGATCTGACCGGCGAAGCCCACCAGCGGGACGAGCGACAGGGCGATGATGCCGATGGCGAACAGCTGCGAGTAGGTGGGCAGGTCGATGGTCGACATGGTGGTGGCCATCATCAGGCCACCGAGCAGCACCACGATGCAGAACAGCACCGCACCCCGGACCGTGGGCGCCGGGAAGTACTCACGCGTGCGGACGTGCGTGCGCAGCCGCCGGTTCGGCATGGCCAGCAGCACGATGAACAGCAGGATGGCCGGCGCGGCGAGCGGGAGCGCGGTGAGGTAGTCGTTCTGCGGCAGGTAGCCCCGCAGGTAGCCGTCGGCGAGGCCGAGGATGATGGCCCCCACGAACGTGAGGGGCAGCGAGCGCAGCCGCCCGAAGATGGCCGCGGCGTACGCGTTGACGATGAGCAGCGCCAGGCCCGAGGCGTTGAGCACCGTGGACGACACCACGAGCACGCCGCCCAGCGCGGCGAGCGAGCAGCCGATGGCCCAGCTGAACTGCGCCACCCGCGTGGGGTGCGCGCCGTTGAGCTGTGTCAGCGCGGGGTCGTCGACCACCGCGCGCATGGTGACCCCCAGGCGGCTCCGGGTGAGGAGCAACCGCAGGCCGAGCGCCACCAGGATCGCCACGATGATGGTGATGAGCTGGTGGTAGCTCAGGGCGGTGGGGCCGAGGCGGATCTTCCTGCCGTTGAAGAAGGGGTAGACGGTGCGGCCGACATCGGGGTTCCACAGCACGTTGGCGAGCCCGATCATGGCGACGAGGAGCGAGATCGACACCACCAGCTTGGTGGCCTCGCTGGTGCCACCCAGGCCGCGCATGATCACGCGCTCGAGGAACAGCCCCAGCAGGGGCCCGAGCACCAGCAGGTCGACGAGCACGGCCACGAGCGTCGGCCAGTGCCAGGCCTCGTGCATCTGCCAGTAGGCGAACGCCGCAAGCATGCCGATGGCCCCGTGGGCGAAGTTGAAGACGCCGGTGGTGGTGTACGTGAGAACCAGGCCGCTCGCGATGACGGCGTAGATCGCTGCAGTTGTCAGTCCGATGAACGTGTAGACGAGGAACGTCTCCACACAAGCTCCTTGCAGATGGGGCCGTGGGCCGGCGTCGACGTCACGGCAGCTGGCTCAGCGACTTCCCGACGTCGGCGAGCGAGACACCGTGCCCGTAGTCGCCCGTCAGCGTGAGCACGTTGCCCTTGTCGCAGTTGAACACGCCGGAGTTGGGCTGGACGTTCTGGAGCACGAAGCCCGACGGGGTCGCCTGCACCACGCTGTAGCACGCCGTCGTCTGCTGGCTCGCCGGGTTGGCAGGCGCCGTGATGCCACCGCCGTTGAAGCTGGTGACCTTCTGCATCGCGTTGTACATGCACTTGCGGGTGAGGTTGTTCCCACAGGCGTTGGCGCCCTGGGCGAACAGCAGCCAGGCGGCGAAGGCGTCGACGCCGAGCAGGGTCTGGGCCTTGCCGTTGGGCAGGTACTGCTGGAAGAGCGCCAGGTACTGCTGCATGGCCTCGCTGCCGGCCACCTTCTTGATGGCCTGCTCGAACGGGTAGTTGTTGATGGGCAGGTAGGTGTTGATGATCTGCGAGCCGGCGGCCTTGAGGAACGACTGGTCGTAGACGTTCGCCGAGGCGAAGATCCAGGTCGGCTTGTAGTCGATGGCCGTCATGGCCGCCTCGAGCTTGGCGAGCACCGTGGGCTCGCCCACGAAGACCACGCCCGTGACGCCGGACGACTTGAGCTTGGTGGCCACGGGGATCCAGGTGGCCTCGCCCAGCGCGGCGTACTGCAGGTTCACGGTCTCCTTCCAGCCGAGGCTCTTGCCGGCCTCACGGAGCTGGTTGACCGTGACGATGGTGGTGGGGACGTTGGCGGTGAGGTAGCCGACGCTGTTGCCCGAGCCCGGGAACTTGGCGGTGAGCCACTTCTCGAGGCCGATGTTGAGCTGATCGTTCGGGCTGGGGAGCTGCTGCCACTGCAGGGCCGACCCGCGCGCCTTGCCGCTGGTGAGGAAGCCGGGGAAGTTCGGCATGAGGCAGCCGAGGCGGGCCTCCTGGCCGGTGTCGTCGAACACGCCACCGCCGCCGACGAGGGCGAAGTCGCTCTGGCAGGCGACGAGCACCTGCTGCTTGTACTGCGTGAGCGCGGCGTCGAGGTGGTTGGCCTTGAGCTGGCGTCCGTAGATGCCGCCCTGCGCGTTGCACCACTTGACGAAGACGTCGGAGGCGTCCCACAGCTCCTGGTTGAGCCCAGGGGTGCCGGTGAAGCCGGCGTCGGAGATGACGCCGGCATCGATCGAGTTCGCGGTGACGCCGCGGTCGGACGCGGTGTTGGTGCCCTTGCCCTTGCCGCAGACGTTCTTCATGCTCCCGAAGCTGCCCGAGCCCGAGGCCTGCGTGCTGCCGCCGGAGTCGCTGCTCGCGCTCTTCCCGGAGCGCCCGCAGCCTGCGAGCGCGAGCAATCCGACGACGGTCATGACCGCCAACACACGCTTCCCGGCATCCATGCGAGTCCCCCTGCTATCGGTTCGAGTCGTCTCGGCTCCGGCCCACCTGCGCGATGGACCGGTGCATCCTGCCCTACCGCATCGACCGACACAAGCATCCACTGAAACGCGTTCTCGCGATGTTCTCGCCCATCTCGACCCCCTGGGCGGGGCGCTACCGTCGCCCGCATGCGCCGCCTGTTGTTCGATGACGTTCACGATGCGTTCCGCGCGAGCTTCCGCTCGTTCGTCGAACGGGAGGTCGTCCCGAACGCCGACCAGTGGGAGCGCGACGGCATCGTGCCCCGCTCGCTCTTCGAACAGGCGGGCGCGGCGGGGTTCCTCGGCATGGCCGTGCCCGAGGCCTACGGCGGTGGCGGCGTCGACGACTTCCGCTTCAACCTGGTCATCGGCGAGGAGTTCCAGCGGGCCGGCGCGGGCGGCGCTGGCCTCGGCCTCACCCTCCACAACGACATCACCCTCCCCTACTTCCTCAAGCTCGCCACCGAGGAGCAGAAGCAGCGCTGGCTGCCCGGCATCTGCTCGGGCGAGCTCATCACCGCCATCGCCATGACCGAGCCGGGCATCGGCAGCGACCTGGCCGGCATGGTCACCACCGCGGTGCGCGACGGCGACCACTACCGGGTCAACGGCTCCAAGACGTTCATCACCAACGGCATCAACGCCGACCTCGTGATCACCGCGGTGAAGACCGATCCGCAGCAGCGCCACCGGGGCATGAGCCTGCTGGTCGTCGAACGGGGCATGCCCGGGTTCGAGCGCGGCCGCAACCTCGACAAGCTGGGCCAGCACGCCCAGGACACCGCCGAGCTGTCGTTCGCCGACTTGCTCGTCCCCACCGACAACCTGCTCGGTGCCGAGGGCGGCGGCTTCGGCCACCTCGTCGACAACCTGCCGCAGGAGCGGCTGTCCATCGCCGCCAGTGGCGTCGCGGCGGCCGAGGCCGCGCTCGAGTGGACGCTGGCCTACGTGAAGGAGCGCCAGGCCTTCGGCCAGCCCATCGGCTCCTTCCAGAACACCCGTTTCGTGTTGGCCGAGCTGCGCACCGAGATCGAGCTCGGTCGCACCTTCGTCGACCGCTGCGTGGCCGCGCTGGCCGAGCAAGAGCTCACCGTCGAAGAGGCCGCCATGGCCAAGTGGTGGTGCACCGAGCTGCAGAAGCGGGTCGCCGACGCCTGCCTGCAGCTGTTCGGCGGCTACGGCTACATGCGCGAGTACCCCATCGCCCGGGCCTGGGTCGACGCGCGGATCACCACCATCTACGGCGGCACCACGGAGATCATGAAGGAGATCGTCGGTCGCTCCCTCGGCCTGTAGCCGTGGAGCCCGTCAGGCGCGGCTGAGGAGGTCCTTGGCGATGTGGGTGATCTGGATCTCGTCGGTGCCGGCGTAGATCTGGAACACCTTGGCGTCGCGGGCCAGCGGCTCGACGCGGTACTCAGCCATGTAGCCGTTGCCGCCGAAGAGCTGCACCGCCTCCATGGCCACCTCCGACGCGGCCTGCGCGGAGTAGAGCTTCATGGCCGACGC